>CAYSMP010000139.1:0-11054 GCA_964432215.1 uncultured Sangeribacter sp. | reverse complement strand
GCTGCAATCTGATTTTTGTTGCCATAGAACTTGCCGGTTTATTGATATTGAGATTACTATTCGCTTGCTCGCTTTGCGCCCGATAAGGCGTAAAGTCTGCAAGCGAATGCAAAGTTACTGCTTTTTGTTGGATTATGCAACTTTTTTAATGAATTTTTTCGAGATTAATCATTAAAAAATGTTTTTTTTAGTTCAACAAACCGAGTTTTACCGTAAAATGACGCATTAGCTCAGTTTCCCATTTGATTTCTACGCCACGTTTTATTTCTTTGCGGCGGTCGTAGACATTCTTAAGGGCGGCTGCGATGACGTTCATGTGATTATCGGTATATGTGCGCCTGCATATACAGAGGCGTAGGAAATCATTGCCGTCAAAACGATTTTCCCTGGTCACTGGATCACGGTCGGCGAGTAAGTATCCTATCTCGCATCCGCGTACTCCGGCTTCAAGATATAACTCTATGCCGAGTCTGACAGCAGGGAATTCCTCTTTTGGAACTTGGTCGAGCACTTTGTCTGCATCAATAAATATGGCGTGGCCACCTACGGGGCGCTGGTAGGGGATACCATATTCATCAAGTTTGGCAGCGAGGTATTCTACTTGCTTGATGCGGGTCTGAAGCATATCGAACTCGGTGTTTTCATCAAGTCCGACAGCCAATGCGGCCATGTCGCGACCGTTCATGCCTCCATAAGTGAGGAATCCTTCGAAGGGGATAAGGAAGCGTTTTGCGCCTTCGTATATGTCTTCGTGATTAGTAGCGATGAAGCCGCCCATATTGACAAGACCATCTTTTTTTGACGACATTGTCATACCGTCAGCATATGAGAACATTTCGCGGCATATTTCTTTGATGGTTTTGTCCTTAAATTCAGGTTCGCGTACTTTTATGAAGTATGCATTCTCGGCGAAGCGCGCGCTGTCAAAGAAGACAAGCTTGCCATATTTGTCTGCAAGTTTTCTAACGCCTCGAAGATTTTCCATTGATACCGGTTGGCCGCCGGCTGTATTATTGGTTATGGTGATTATGATGAAAGGAATTTTGTCACCATGACGCTTAAGTTCAGCTTCGAGCTTATTGAGGTCGACATTCCCTTTGAATGGCACTTCAAGCTGAGTGTTCTTTGCTTCATCTACTGTGCAATCTACCGCAAAAGCCTTGCGTGATTCGATATGCCCCTTGGTGGTATCAAAGTGTGAGTTGCCTGGCACATAGTCACCTTCCTTGACAAGATGTGAGAAAAGTACGTTTTCCGCAGCTCGTCCCTGATGGGTGGGGAGGACATAGTCGAAGCCTGTTATGCGCTTGATGGTATCGTTCAATTCGTAGAAGCTGCGGGCTCCTGCGTAAGATTCATCACCGGTCATCATTGCTGCCCATTGGCGGTCGCTCATGGCTCCTGTGCCGGAGTCGGTGAGGCAATCGATGTATACATAGTCGCTTTTGAGCATGAATACATTGTAATCGGCTTCCTTTAGCCATTTCTCACGCTCTTCGCGGGAGCTTTTGCGGATGGGTTCCACCATCTTTATCTTCCATGATTCAGCAAAAGGTAGTTCCATATGTGTTTGCTATATTATTATGTATAATTGTTGAAGATTATTTCTGTTACAAATTTACATTCTTTTTTTGAGATATGCAAATTTTATACTGAAAATATACTTCCAAAGAATATGTTATATGACAAAAAAAAAGTCTTTCTGAAATTTCAGAAGGACTTTATGAGGTTCCAAGCGGATTCGAACCGCTGTGAACGGTTTTGCAGACCGGTACCTAACCACTCGGACATGGAACCATTTGCATCTTCAAGACTCGTTATTGTCTCAATTGCGATGCAAAGTTAATGCTTTTTTTTTAATCCTGCAAATTTTTTTAGCAAAAAAAATTTTTTTTTAATTTTTACATCTTAAATTAGCGACCGTAAAACTCTGAAAGATATGGAGTCAGGTGTAATGTGGAGAGGGATTCACTAAATTTTCTTGCCGTAGCGGGCATAAATCTCTACCCCCATCTGCTTTGCTTTCTCAACATCTGCATTGCTTGTGGGGTCTATGCCGTATTTGCTGAGTTTAGGAATCACGATTGCAGTTCCGGGACGAATCCTATCAGGATGTCCAAGTATAGCTTTATTCTCCTCATATATATAAGGCCAAAGATTGTAGTTGCCATAGTGAACTTTGGCCATAGTGGTAAGATATCTTGTAGTGCTTATAGTGTCATACACCAAAACGTCTGATGGAGCTGTTGGAACCTCGGGCTCTTCCGCTACAGAGGATTGCATGTCAGAAGTAGTATCTGCAGCTGCCACGGGAGTGTGAAGTGCTGTTTTAACCGGTTCAGCAGATTTCCCTACCACAAATCCTTCAATTGGAGTTTGGCTCGCATCAGCGGATGTCTTATTAAATATACTATTGAAGTTGTTGGTCGCAAATATATACCATACGGCAAAAGTTGCAATAAGTGCTACGATTGCAGCTCCCAGGGATATTTTTAAGGTTCTCAACCAACTTTTAGGATGTGAGACTTCGTGATCTAAATCCTCACCCTCCTCTTGTGTTTCTTCAGCTACATCATTTGTAGAGGGTTCTTCATCTATGGTCTCTTGAGGTTCCTCAGTGCTTTCTATAGCCTCGGATGTCATGTCATTGTCATGGCTTTCGCTGGTTGGGACGTCGTTGGCAGAAGTCTCATTTTCAGGCATTCCATTGGTAGGATTGTCATTTTCAGGCATGACATTGACCATATTCTTATTTTCCTCTTCGTCATTGACAATATTTTCATTTTCATGAGTGTTATTGACATGACTTTCTTTTTCCGTGACTTCATTGACAATATTTTCATTTTCAATGATGTCATTGAAATGGCTTTCTTTTTCAGGAATTCCATTAAGTGGCTGATTTGCTTCTTCTGCCTTCATGATAGTAGGGTAGAGGTCTGACGGATCTTCCAGATCCTCTTCCAACACTTCTTCCTCTATCTCTTCTTCCTCTTGATATGTCGGTTTAGACTCCTCGTAACTCTCCGGGTATGCTACGTCAAAGTCCGCTTCGGCTGAAAATTCATCGGATGATTCTTGAAGTTCTATCTCGTCCTTGGTGAAAATCTGGCTAAGATCGGCATCATCGCTAATCTCGATTGCTGTGAAAGCCTCGAAAGGAGCATTCACCGCTTCTGCCAATTCCTTTGCAGGAATGAAGACCACTTTGGAGTGTCCCGAGATTTCCATCGGTTGCCCTGTGGTCACGTCTACACTGCGACGTGGCTCAACGCGTGAGAGGCGAAAGGTGCCAAGTCCCTTTACCTTGACACTTTCCCCGGCCTCAAGCCTTTCGCTGATAAGTGCGAAAAATTCCCGAAGGAAATCTTCTGAAAATCTCTTTGATCGTCCCGACCTATCTGCAAGCATGGCGGATAGACGGGGAAATGTGATTTTGTCATTCATGGTTGCGGACTTTCTGTTTTAGCAATGTCGAAGGGCGAAATGATAGGGTGATTTTCGGTGGTATAAGCATTCTTTTCCCGGTAGATGGATGGAGGGCAATCCTTTCTATCCGCTTGCGGGGTTCAAAACTACCAAATCCGGGGAATGTCACCGAATCCCCTTCAAGAGCAGCTTCCGTCAACACTTGACACAATGAGGCTACCATTTCGGAAGTCTCCTCTTTTCCTGCATTGACTCGTTGGCTTAATGAGTCTAAAAAAGTCTTATGGTCCATCAACTGAAGTCGATTATCTGTCTGTCAACTTGTTTACTTTCTACAATGGATTGTCGGCATCAAGTCAGATCTTGATTTTTCTTGTCGCATTTCCACCTTTAATAATATATATACCTTTCGGAAGATCCGTAAGCATATTTTCATTTCCTGAGAGAATCCTTATCAGACGGCCGTTTATATCGTAGACCGCCGTTCCTAAAAGATTCAAATTTTCTTTGTCTCCTTCGATCTGTCCTACACTAAGGTCGGTTCCTGTGAAGTCGGGTTCGGCAAGGTAGCGTGTGGAGGAGAGTTCCTTAAGATTCACAGGATACGTTTTTGATGTATTGATGTCGCAAAGTTCTGCAGATTTAACTTCCTGATTTGTGATTTCTACTCCAAATGTCATCTTGCTGTTGCTTAGTTGCTCGGCATCTGAGAAAATAGTAAGTTTGCCTGTAACTTCGTCGTAGGAATATGTGTAGGCGCAATTGAGTCGGGATATCCAGAAATCGCCGTAGTCCTCGAAATTATAGAGCCCTACTTCTGATAGGTCAAGGCGCTCGATGAGCTTTTTCTGAAGAGTCATCTTCCAATCGCGGTTAGGGTGAATAAGAAGTATTGCAGAAGCGTAGTTGCCCCGAAGTTTCTGCATGGCACTTTCCCATTCGTCGGGAGCACGATGGGTCTCCCATGTGTCGTTGTTGAGAGGCTCGCCTTCCTTGTTATTGTATACGTCGGAAATATGAAGTGGCATCGTGAGTACCTTCGACTGATCTTTATCCCAATCGTTGTTGAATCTACCAAAGAATGGGAATTCCGACAGTAGATCGCCCGCAGTATAGCATGATTGGAATTCATATTCCCCGGTCTCAAGCATGGAGTGGAAGTCTGGGTTCACACAGAGATGTCCTGAGCGAAACGATCTTACTTGGTTGCCGAGGTCCTCCTCGATTATCTGTTTTGACATCACTATCTCAGCCCATGTAGATGCTCCGGTACTGGTGCCATCTTCGCATGTGGCACGATAGGCATACTCATCTCGTGTGACAATATCTGTGTTCCTTACCCGGTTGAAATCCGGAAAATGGCATATGGAGTGGCTTCCTACGGTGTGGCCGTCTTTCAGAAGCTGCGCAGCTTTAGGAATTGTCTCTGAATTATAAAAATCCGATAGGTATGAATGCCCGAAGTTTACTTTGTCGCTGAAGTAGTGGGCAGTCAGGAAGTAATGTCCACTTAGTCCTAATGATTTTTCATATTCAGACATAAAGTGCATTTCGTCGTAGGCTGTACGGCTGTCACAGTCATGGGTAGGAATGAGTAGCTGAGTGAAACCTGCGGGCACCGTAAATTTCCATACTGAAAGACCTTTTGTCTTAGCATAGATGGAGCGTATGAAGAAAGCCCATACGTCGGAAGATGGTTCGAAGTTGTTGTTGTAGAAGCGCGATGAGTTTAAGTCTTTGTTGAGCTGGTTGCGCTGAACTACGTCGCGCCATGTTATACCTGCGAGGTAAGTATGCCCCTTGCCGTAGGAGTTCCTTGCCACTGCAGCATCCCCGTTGCTGTAATGAGCCAACACATCGCAAGAAGAAGGAGTGAAAGAGAAGGTTTTAACTTCTCCAAGAGAAGTGGCCCGTTCGTTTTCCTCGTCTATATATTCTAATTCCCTTTCGTCGAAATAATCTTGATTCCAGTTGATTATTGTTCGGTTGCTCAGCTTGTTGAAACTTTGCGTTGCGTCTATTCCGAAGATATCAGATATAATGTCTGTGCATGTTGACGGCACATTTCTTATGCCGGGCACCACTATTGTACCTCCTGCTTTGATCCATTCTGCAATCGATATAAATTCATCCCTGTTGAAAGACGTGTTGCTGATTAGATTTGCTAAAAGGATAAAATCCTCTTCCATCGCTTCCTCCAGGTTGTCAGTCACGACATAGTCATAGCCGGCAATATCACACAGGTAAGTGGCTGAATATACCTGCCTTGAATAGTTACCGGCTGTCTCAACATCAAAATTACGTTCGGAGATGTCAAGGACTGCTATTTTCGCAGCAATATCATTGCATGCGAAGATAGAAATTGATAATGATAAGCTCGTGATGAAGGTCCGAAAGTTTACTTTCATAGCCTGTTGGTTTTCGAAGAGATTAAAGTATGATTAGTTTTAAAGTGCAAATATAACGTTTTTTTTTCATCTTTCAAAATTTTATGGTCATTATGAGTGGAAACAATGTTGTTTTAAATAAAAATTTATCTAAATGCTGTCTAAAACTCCTTTTTTTTTGGATTAGTTGAATTTATTGATTAATTTTGTATCCAAAATCTGTGGTTTCGGCAGAAGCTACGTTGAGAGTGCGTGCTGTCGTCGCTAAGGGTTCACACAGACATACAATAACACATTATAGTTTAATTCCATTATGAAAAAAAGTCCCCTTCAGAGAGTCCGTGCTGAGTATCAGCCTAAACTCCCCAAAGCACTGCAAGGTGCTGTGAAACTGGAAGTCGGTGCTCCCACCGAATCAGTTGCCGATCAGGAAGAAATCAAAAAACTATTCCCCAATACATACGGTCTTCCTATCGTGGAATTCAAGCAGGATGAGAATCCCGAGCGTGTTGAGGAGCCATTCAACGTCGGCATCATCCTTTCCGGTGGCCAGGCTCCTGGCGGCCACAATGTGGTAAGCGGTATTTTTGACGCACTCAAGAAACTTAATAAGGAGTGCCGTCTCTACGGCTTCCTTATGGGTCCTTCCGGTTTCGTCGACCATCAATATATGGAGATTACTGAAGGTTTCCTAAAGGATTACCGCAATACAGGCGGTTTCGATATTATCGGAAGTGGCCGTACAAAACTTGAAAGCCCAGAGCAGTTTGACGCCGGCCTTAAGATTCTAAAGGAGCTCAATATCAAGGCTCTCGTTATCATAGGCGGCGATGACTCCAACACCAACGCATGTGTGCTTGCTGAGTATTATAAAGCAAACGGTGCCGGTGTTCAAGTGATCGGTGTTCCCAAGACTATCGATGGAGACCTCAAGAATAAGTGGATTGAGACTTCTTTTGGTTTCGATACTGCTTGCAAGGTTTACTCCGAAGTCATCGGCAATATTCAGCGTGATTGCAACTCTGCTAAGAAATACTATCATTTCATCAAGCTCATGGGTCGCTCCGCAAGCCATATCGCTCTTGAATGTGCCCTTGAGTGCCAGCCAAACTACTGCCTTATTTCTGAAGAAGTTCAGGCTAAGCGTATGACTCTTGACAATATTGTCAATCAGCTATGCTATATGATAGTGGAGCGTGCCAAAATGGGTTGGAACTTTGGTACTATCCTCGTTCCAGAAGGTCTTATCGAGTTCATTCCTTCGATGAAGCTTCTTATTGCTCAACTTAATGATATCCTCGCAGAGCATGCCGAGGAACTTGACCCTCTCAAAGAAATTGAGAAACTCGAAGCAATAGTTAAATATCTCCAGCCTGCAGAAGCAGAGTTATTCCGCTCGCTTCCCAAGAACATTGCACTCCAGCTCAGCCTTGACCGTGACAGCCACGGCAATGTGCAGGTGTCACTCATTGACACAGAGGAACTTCTTGCCGATATGGTGGGCAAGCGTCTTGCAGAGCTTAAGAAAGATGGCGAATACCACGGTAAGTACGCCACTCAGCATCACTTCTTTGGATATGAAGGTCGTTGCGCTGACCCGACAAACTTCGATGCCGACTACTGCTACGCACTTGGCTACAACGCAGCCATGCTTATCAATAGCGGCGTGACAGGCTATATGAGCTCCGTACGCAATCTCACCGATAAGCCTGAGAATTGGATTGCAGGCGGTATTCCAATCACTATGATGATGAATATGGAGAAGCGTCACGGCCATATGAAGCCAGTAATCCAGAAGGCACTTGTGGACCTAAAGGGTAAACCATATATGAAGTTTGCCTCCATGCGTGAGACTTTAATGCTCAACACTCTTTATCAGTATCCTGGTCCTATTCAGTATTTCGGTCCTGCTGAGGTATGCGACCGTCCTTCCATGACTCTTCTTCTTGAGCACGATAAGGAAATCTAAGTCATGGCCAAAAACAACATAGTTTTAAGTGATAAGGCCTGGGCCAGATGGACAGCTTTGCTCCTTCTGGCCATGGCTATGTTCTGCAGCTACATCTTCATGGATGTAATGTCGCCGATCAAGAATCTGGTACAGAGCCAGCTTGGTTGGGACAACACAGCCTTTGGTACGATGCAGGGCAGTGAGACATTCCTCAATGTCTTCATTTTCTTCCTCATCTTCGCAGGTATTATTCTTGACAAGATGGGAGTGCGCTTCACTGCGCTCCTATCGGGTGTCGTGATGCTTATTGGTGCTACCATCAACTGGTATGCAGTCACTGATATGTTTGCCGGAAGCTCACTTGATGTCTGGTTTACAGAGCATCTCAACTACATTCCCATCTTCGATGAACTTGGAGTGTCTCCTTTCTATGAAGGGATGCCGGCATCTGCTAAGTTCTCCGCCATTGGCTTTATGATTTTTGGTTGTGGTGTGGAAATGGCAGGTATCACTGTGAGCCGAGGTATTGTCAAGTGGTTCAAAGGTCGTGAGATGGCTCTCGCAATGGGTTCTGAGATGGCTCTTGCCCGTCTGGGTGTGGCTACTTGTATGATATTCTCACCACTCTTTGCTTATATGGGAGCCACCCCGAAGGTCAGCAATTCTGTAGCTTTTGGTGTAGTGCTTTTGATGATAGCACTGATCATGTTTATCGTCTACTTCTTCATGGACCGTAAACTTGATTCGCAGACTCATGCAGAGGAAGAGAAGGATGATCCTTTCCGTATCAGCGACCTCGGACAGATCCTACGCAGCAGCGGTTTTTGGCTTGTGGCCTTCCTTTGTGTGCTCTATTACTCAGCTATTTTCCCTTTCCAGAAGTATGCTGTCAATATGCTTCAGTGTAATCTTACGTTTACTGAAGTTGACCCTGAAAGCTTCTGGGCATCGGATGCAGAGACTGTCGTGCAGTATATCGTGATGCTTATAGCTGCAGCGGCAGCCTTCGTCAGCAATTTCTCTTCCAACAAGGGAATGAAGTCCGGAATGCTTGTTCTCGCGGTAGCTGCTCTTCTATGTTATTGCTGGATGGGATACATGTGCCAGAGCGCAGCTTCCATCTTCGCAGTGTTCCCCTTGCTTGCTGTCGGTATCACTCCGATTCTCGGCAAGTATGTAGACCATAAGGGTAAGGCTGCCTCGATGTTGGTATTCGGTGCTCTTTTGCTCATCATCTGCCACCTTACTTTTGCCTTCATCCTTCCTCTCTTTAAGGGTAATGATCTTGGAGGTGTAGTGGTAGCTTATCTTACTATCCTTGTCTTGGGAGCCTCGTTCTCTCTTGTCCCTGCATCGCTTTGGCCTTCAGTACCTAAGCTTGTAGACGCTAAGATCATAGGCTCTGCCTATGCTCTTATCTTCTGGATTCAGAACATTGGTCTTTGGCTCTTCCCGCTTCTTATTGGTAAAGTGCTCGACAATACCAATCCTGATATTGCAGAAGGGCTTGCTAATGGGACAATGACTGAGGCTCAGGCTGCCGTAAGTTATAACTATACATGGCCTCTCGTGATGCTTGCATGCCTTGGAGTAGCAGCATTGCTTATTGGCATATGGCTTAAGATAATTGACAAGAAGCAGAACCTTGGTCTTGAACTTCCAAACATCAAAGCTGACAATGCAGAAGTTGGAGCTTCTGAGATTCTTGCTGCAGAGGAATAATCGGTTTCTGATTTCTTTAGTGGTTTCGATGCACTATTGCGCCTTTTCAGGCGTTATATAGGTATGAGACCGATAAAGAAGATAATATTGACGATGGCTGTCTGCGGGTTGATGCCCGCAGGCGGCCATCTTCTGCATGCGGAGACCATAGGCCAGAAAGAAGCTAAATCTATGGCTCAGAAGTTCTTTAATGAGTCCCGTAATTATGTGACTCCCCCTGTGACGTATGTCTACAATGGTAAGGATCTGACCACACAGCGGCTTTTTACGCCATTCTATGTGTTTAATTCTCCGTCCGATGGTTTTGTAGTGGTGTCGGCCGAAAACAAGGCATTTCCAATTTTGGCGTATTCGTTGAAGGAAAACTTCAACAAAGACAGTATGACTCCAATGGTTAAGGAGATTCTTTCCGATTTCTCACGCGACATCGAGATGATTCGCTACGACACCAGAATACCCTCGGATGCTATAGAGCAGTGGGCTACATATCCTGAAGTAGTCTTTGATATGCTTAAAAATCCCGACAACGATGATTATTACGCGGTCTCTTTCGATGATGGGGAGTCGTTCTGGATGGTTCGTCGCGAGGCTACAGAATTTGATTTTGAGATCGAGGACCCCGTTGAGTATGCCTTTGCTCCGGCTGAAACATTTTCTGTGACCATCCCGGAAGAGCCTCTTGTGACGTCAAACATTGCAGGACATTTCGCGCTATCACTCCCACAGGAAATAGAAAGGGTAATAGTCTACGATGTCACAGGGATGATGGTGGAGAATAGAAAATATCGTAATACAAATGTGGCGCATGTAGATATTGCGGCTCATCCCAACGGTTTTTATATAGCGTTGGTGATTGATCATGATGGTATTGGACATGCGGTAAAACTATATAGATGATGTCTACGACGAAAAAGATGTTGCTTGCCCTCGTGGCTTTGATTGTGTCGATCGTATATATTGCTGTGACTTTCCGTTTCAGAAAGGAATTAGGATGGTGGGCGTTTACTGATTGTTTTGCCCTATTCATGACAATATTTACATGGATGATGTCGATGCTTATATCGCGGATGATTCCTCATTCTGGTATGATTCTATCTAAGATAGCGCTTGTCTTCGGTATACTTTTCATCATATCCCTCGTCGGAGAATACATAGCTTATTCAATACTCTTCTAATATTTGAGACGCGTATACAATATTTAATATTTTTAAAAAAAGAACTCCATCGGATTTTTCCGGTGGAGTTCTTTTTTCTTAATCAATCAATAAAGCATAAAACAATATGCTTTGCCTGTGCATAGCCAAATATGCATTAAGCATTGCGCATTATGAATTAGCAGGGGAGTGCCTCGTTTGTCTTGTGCACTGCAGCTGCGCTCTTTGCGAAGAGTTCTTTTTCCTCTTCGTTGAGGTCGATCTCGATGATCTTTTTGATACCACCTTTGCCGAGTACGCAAGGCACGCCGATGCAGAGGTCTTTCTCGCCATATTCGCCGTCGAGAAGAGCAGAGCAGGGGATGATGGCATCCTGATCGTGGATCACTGCCTCTACAACTTCTGCTGTAGCTG
>CAYSMP010000138.1:0-11103 GCA_964432215.1 uncultured Sangeribacter sp. | reverse complement strand
GGAACTTGGCCCTGCCTTCGGGCTTGGCAAGATTCACCTCCCCGTAGGGAGTCTGAAAGACAATGGGGAGGCCTTCCTGAGAAGATGATGCATCCTTAGAAGATGCAGCCTTGCCGGAACGGAAGGCATCGAGAAATTTATCAAGTAAGCTCATAGAATCACCAATTATGGCGGAGGCGGGGCTCCGAGTGAAAAGAAGTGCCGAATGAAACGGAATCAATGTCGTTTTCAACAATGGGGAGGTCGGGCACTATACGACCTGACTGAACGCCCTCAAGCCAACGGATGGCCCTCTCATACCGCTCCTTGCGGATCTCGCCACCCATACGTGCGGGCTGAGATGCGGAGAGATGATAGAGGGCAATATCGGCAGTATACATCACTATAAGGCGATTGCGATGGCTGCCTTCTGCCGAGAATATCGCCACAGTGTCATAGACGGGGCGGAGATAGCCGGAAATCTCCTCGACGGCTTCAGAAACGGCATTCCCGATGATTTCGGGGGATTCCTGAGAAACGACCTTGAAGGCGGAGTCGCCAATGACCACCTTAAAATCTTCTTTGCTAATGAACATATCACCATGAGTTTTTAGGGCGGCGACGCGGGATCGCCACAGGTTTGAAAGTCTGCTGGCGGGAGGAACGCTGGAGATACCAGATGGCACCCTCGTCAGCGTCGGGGGCATCGTCGTGGACCCGGGAGCCGCGCTCAAGAGCAAGAGTCTGCTCGATGCCGACCTGCATGTCGGGGGACTCGCGGAGAGCTTCATTGTAGAATACGCAGCCGCGCTCCCAAAGGGGAGAGACCGCCTCTATACGCTGGATCTTCTCGGGCTTCTTGCGGGTGTCGGGCATGATGGGGAGCTGATATCCCCGGAGATTGCCTTCAGTGGCAAACTCATCGAGGATGATATCCTGCATGAAGTTGGCTTCCATATAGAATGAGACCACCACATTCTCCGGGAGGCGCTCATTGAGATTATAGAGCCACCGGACCATTCCGGAGACAGTATCCTGACGGACATAGGTGTCGATAAGATGGAGCTCAGAGCCGATCTTTCCCCAGAGACGGGAAGCCTTGTAGTCGTTGGCCGTCGTGGACTTGAAAGAGGGGTCGGTGTAGCAGACGAGCATGTCGTATTTGTGGAGCGGAAGCACTTTCTTAAAGCGGATCCATTCGTGGCGGAAGATGGTGCCATCAGTGATAGGATTATGCATCATCTCCTTCTCCCAAGCGCGGTAGCCGACAAAATCCTTGTAGGCCTGCGCCTCTTCCTTAGTCCATTTATCAGCCCAGACGGGGTTTCCGTCGCGGTCGACCGCCTTGATCTCGGAGACAAACACTCCCCGGGAAGCGGCGATATTGGCGAGCACCGACTTCTTGCTGATAAGGTTGCCGACCATAATGAAACGGCCGCGCCCGACATCGAGGGCACCGAAGAGGGCCTCCTTGACCCAGTCGGTTAGATCCTTGACCCGCTTCTCATTGCGGCAGAGCTCATCATCGTCAAGGTCGTCGATCACGATATAGTCGGGACGGGCCTCGCGGTCGCGGAGACCACGCGGGGACTGGCCACGGCCTACGGCGAGGAACTTGGCACCGCCACGGGTCTTGAACTCCCCTTCGAGCCAGGAGCCGAGATTTTTCTGCTCACCGAAATCGGCGATGAGCTTCTGATTGAACTCCAGCTCCGCCTGAAGATCACCGAGGAGACGGACGGCGCTATCCTCAGACTTCCCGACAGTCACCATAAAGCTGATGAGCCTAAGGGGCTGAAAGATAAGCCAGAGGGGGATGAAGACCCCGATATGGGTGGACTTGGCATGGCCACGTGGCCACTTGAAGACGGCCTTGAGGTCGGGGGTAGAGCGGATCTTGCGTGCAGCCTGAGTATGGAAGGGTGCATTGCGGATGGTGCGTATCACTTCGCCGGAGGCCTTGTCGCGAAGAACCATGAAATGGGCGAAATAATACTCACAGAAGGCATCATAATCTGAGAGCAGACGCTTTATGCGGCGGTCGCGCTCAGCGGGAGTCTCCTTCGCCACAGCGATGGAGATCTCCGTCATGGCCTGCACATCGCGGCAATGCTCCTGCCAGCGCTCGAAAGCCTCGCGCTGCTCCTTTGAGAGCTTAGGGGGAGCCATATCAAGCGAGAGCCCCCTTGCTCATCGACTCAATGAGGAACTTATCCTGATACTTATTGATGGCCTTGATGAGCTCCGGAGTCACGTCGGGATCAGAAGCGGCGCGGAACTCAAGCCACTTGCTGAAAGCCATGAAGACCTCGATGGCATTGACCACATTGGCGGATGACTTATCGAGCTTATCGCCGAGACCGTCGATGAGGGCCATATCACCGGAGGCATTTACCTTGTCGAGGAGATCATTGACAGTGCGTAGGAGCTTATTTATAAGCTCCGGGCGGGTGATGGAACGGGCAGCGCGGGTCTCCTTCCATCCCTCGGCGGCACACCACTTGGAGACAGTGACCCTTGAGACGCCGATCTTATTGGCAATCTCCACCTGCTCGATGCCGGAGAGATACAGGGTGCGCGCAAGATCTTTCTTGCGTTCAAGTTCAGCTTTAGTCATATTGAAAAATGATAAGAAAAAATGAAAAACATGATGCAAAATTGACAAGAAAAGAGGAGGAAAACAAATAAGGGGGAAATGGTTTCGTTACGTAACGAAACCATTTCATATAAATTTGCAGGATAGGGAATTAAGCAGTAATATTGCATCAAAAATCCAACTGACAACAGACAATGGGAAAAAGAGCAAGACTGACAGACGACAGCCTGAACAGCCACGGGAGCCGGGTGGTGACGGCAGGAGTGGACACGAAGCAGTATGAGCGGAACCCGGTGCTGCTCTACATGCACGAGAGGGGCCGCGTGATCGGCTACATGAAGGACATCGAGGTGAGGGATGGAGAGATCACGGGGGAGCCGGTATTCGACGAAGCGACCGAGCTATCAAAGCAGTGCAAGAAGCAATGGGAAGTAGGGTCACTGCGGATGCTGAGCATCGGGATCGACATCCTGGAGATGAGCGACAAGGCCGAAGACCTCATTGACGGGCAGACGTCGCCGACGATCACGCGGAGCCGGATCTACGAGTGCTCGGTGGTGGACATCGGGGCGAACGACAACGCCATAGTGATGAGGCGCGAAGGGAAACAGATCACACTGGGGAGCGGGAGCGAGAACCCGCTGCCGACATTAAACCATAAACCACAAAAAACAGGACAAGAAATGGAACTGAAGAGCATCGCCCTGAAGCTGGGCTTGCCGGAGACGGCAGACGAGAGCGCAGTGCTGGCCAAGATCGGAGAGCTTAACGCGAGCGCCGGAGAGGCCGAGACGCTGAAGAGAGAGAAGGAGGCACTTGAGCTGGCCCAAGTGACAACAGCTGTGGAGACAGCCATCAGAGAGAACCGCCTGACTCCGGACAAAAAGGAGCGCTTCATCAACCTTGGGAAGAGCGTGGGGATCGAGACGCTGAAGACCACACTGGAGGCCATGAGCCCGGCCGCCAAGCTGAGCAAGAGCATCAACCCCTCCTCGGGAATGACACCCCCGGGGGGAGAGAAGACATACTCGAAGCTGAGCGAAGTTCCGGAAGAGGAGCTTCGCAAGATGCGAAGCGAGAAGCCGGATGAATACCGCCGCCTCTTCAAGGCAGAATACGGCTATGAATGCAATATCTAAACTTAAACAATATCAATACCAACTGCAATGAAAACGACAATTAAAACCATGAGCGCCCTTCTCTTCAACATATTGACGGGCGCGATCATCGCGATGCTGCTTGGAGTGGAGCCACTCTGGGGGAGCCTGATCATGACGGCAGCGGGCACAGCAATGAGCCTTGCACCGCAGCCGCAGGGGGCAGCGCGGGAGGGAGTATGCACCGAGATATGGACTGGAGAGCTCGTGAAGGGGCTGAGGGAATTTCTTGGGGGAAGCTGGCTGGACGGGATACCAGACCAGTCGAGCATAGTGAACAACGACACGATCCATCTGGTGGACGTAGGTGTGGACCCGGACGTGCTGATCAACAACACCACCTACCCTATCCCCCTTCAGGCGCTCGACGACCAGGACATCGCCATCAAGCTCGACAAATTCCAGACGAAGGCGACGCCGATCACTGACGACGAGCTCTACGCGCTGAGCTACGACAAGATGGCGCGGGTGAAGGAGAGCCACGCCAACGCCATCAGCGACGGCAAATTTGCGAAGGCCGCCCACTCCTTCTGCGCAAAGAAGCATACTGACACGACCCCGGTGCTGAAGACCACCGGCGCAGCCGACCCGGCTACCGGACGCCTGCGCATGACGACAGACGACCTCGTGAGCCTGAAGGAGGCTCTGGACAAGCTGAAAGTGCCTACGGGGAACCGCCGCCTGGTGCTCTGCACAGACCACGTCAACGACCTTCTGCGCGCCGACCAGACCTTCAAGGAGCAATATAACATAGACCGCAACACGGGGCTGATCGGGAAGCTCTACGGCTTCGACATCTACACCTACGGCGACAATCCCATCTACAGCACTGACGGAGAAAAGAAAGCGCTGCATCCGGAGGAAGGGGCCGGGGAATTCCAGTGCTCTTTCGCCTTCTACACGCAGCGAGTGTTCAAGGCGACAGGCTCTACGAAGATGTATTACAGCGAGGCAGCGACCGACCCTGAATACCAGCGCAACAAGATCAACTTCCGCCACTACTTCATAGCGATGCCGAAGAAGGCAGACGCGGGGGCAGTGATGATGAGCGGCTACGACGCGAGCAAGGCCCCGGCGAAGCCATCTGAAAACGGCAACGGATGATGGGACAGCTAAAATATCTCGTGATCCACTGCACGGCGACGCGGGAGGGGCGTGACGTGACTCCGGAGGAGATACGGAACTGGCACACTCTCCCGACGTCGAAGGGGGGCCGGGGATGGAAGCAGGTGGGCTACACGGACCTGATCCGGCTTGACGGGCGGGTGGAACGGCTGGTAGACAACAACGAGGACGCGAACGTGGACCCATGGGAGGTGACGAACGGGGCGACCGGCTACAACGGGATCAGCCGCCATATCGTCTACGCCGGGGGCTGCGACAAGGAGAACAAGCCGAAGGACACCCGGACAGCGGCTCAGGAGAAGGCTCTTGCCGACTATGTGAGGGACTTCCACCGGCGCTTCCCGGGAGTGAGGATCGTAGGGCACAATGAGATCGCGGCGAAGGCGTGCCCGAGCTTCGACGTGCAGAAGTGGCTTAAAAAGATCGGGATCAACCAATGAGAGAATAATCAACAACAGAGAAAGAGAACCAAGAAACCGGGATGGCGATGAACGGGAGCGAGATACTGAACATATTTCTGGGCGGGGGCTTCCTGGCACTGCTCGTAGGCGTGATCACGCTTAGGGCAACGGTGAGGAAAGCGAATGCCGATGCCGAGCGTGCGAAGGCTGACGCGGAGAGCGTGAGGATCACGAACACGGAGAACGCCACCCGGATATTGGTGGAAAACATTGTAAAACCCTTAAAAGAGGAACTGAATGCAACGAGAGAAGACCTGCAGGCCACGAAAAGGGAGATGGCCTCAACGAAGCGGGAGATGGCGCGGCTGCGGAAGGCCGTGGAGTCTGCCAGCGGTTGCCCTCATTCTGCTGGCTGCCCTGTGCTTGTCAGGATGCGGAGCGACCAAAAAGATGGAGAGCGGGAGCGAGAGAGAGATCATGGCGACGGAGAGGGGCCATACCGAACAGAGAAGGACCGCAACCGACACGGCGGGCGGACACATCAGGGCCCTGAGCCGGGAGATGATCCCGGAGAGCCGGGCGGGGATGACGATCCGCCTTGACAGCCTGCTGAAGCTGCCGGAGGGGGCTGGCTACACGGAGCGGAGCGGGCAGGCTACGGCGAGAGTGGAGCGTCAGGGGGACGGGATACGGGTGACGGCCACGTGCGACAGCCTGGCGCGTGAGATAGAATATTACGAGGACATGTATTACCGCGCCCGGGATGAGCTCGACGAGCTTGAGCACCGACTTCTGGAAGAGCGAGCCCAGAGAGAGAAGAGAGAGAGCCTCCAGAGCAATGAGAGCCACGGGCTCTTAGGGAACCCGATAATGAACTTCATCATGGGATTCTTGGGAGGAGCCCTGACAATAACAGCAATAATAATCTACAAAAGGGAAAAGAAATGAAGAGAGAAAGCAACGCGACGGGCTGGGGAAAGCCCGGGATATATCTGAAGGACCTTGATGCAGAGGACCCGGCATGGGAGGAGGCACCGACCCCTGCCGAGAATACGACGAAGCTGACGCCGACGAAGGGGAACAAGCAGGAGGCCCTTCTTGAGGGTGGGGACCCTGAGGACATCAAATACGGGAAGAACAAGTATGCCCTGGAGTACCAGATCAGGCGGACCTCGAAGAAGAAGATGCCGATCGCGCATGAAGACGGCGTGGTGGCGCACAGGTATGCAGTGGTGGTGGTTCCGGAGAATACGGCGGCGCCGGGGCCTTACGTGCCGGAGAGCGTGGTGAGTGTGGACGATGCGTTCACGACGGCGGACGGAGGGACGGACCTCTACCAGCATGATGCGGTGGTGCCTGAAGATAAAGGGAAGAAGGTGCGCTGGGGAACCTACACCGTGACGAAGACCAAGGGAGCCGAAGGAGGGAATGAGACAATCACGATCAAGGCCAAGGGGCCGGACTTCGGGGATAGCGAAGTGGAGATCTGATGGCGGCACCGGCGGAACAGAACGAGCTTGAGCTCGGGATCCTGACTGGGCGAGGGACCGCCTTCACGGCTGGAGGGAGACGGTGGGAGCTTGCGCGGCAACCGCTTGGGGGGGAGCTACTTCTGGAAGAGGAACTCCGGGGGCTACGGCCTCCGGAGGGTCTTGGGGAGGGGGACCCGATGACCGGGCTGCTGCTTCTGGCAGAGGAGAACCGACGGGGTGCGCTTCGGGCGATAGCTCGGGGGACGCTTCGGAGCCGGAGGGAGCATCTGGACGCGGGGGCACTGGAGAGGCGGATCGAGGAGCTTGACTCTGCGCTTGATAGCGACGAGATAGCCACTCTCCTTGCTGCGCTGATGACGCGGCCGGGAGCCGGGGAGCTTATGGCAGCGGTGGGGCTTGACGGGGAGCGTGAGACGCAACGGAGGCTTGGGGAGCTGAGGGGGGCGGAGAACGGGACAATGACATTCGGGGGGAAGACGGTGTTCGGGAGGGTGATCGACGCGGCGTGCTCGAGGTATGGGTGGACATATGAGTATGCAGTGTGGGGGATCAGCCTTGATGCACTGAGGATGATGCTTGGGGACCAGACGGTGAGCGTCAGTGTAAGCGACGACGAGCGGAGGAAGCTAAGGCTGCCGCTGATCGGAGAGCGGAACGGAGAGGAGATGAGCCTTGAGGAGCTTCGGGCACTGACGGAGGAATAAGGGAAGAGATAAGAAATAAGAAGTAAGAGAGAAGAACCATGAGCGGACTGAGATTTGAGATAACGGCAGAAAACGGCGGCTTTATCCGGCGTATGGAGGAGACACAGCGGAGCCTTCAGGAGACCAAGCAGCTTGCTGAGCAGAGCGGTAACTCTCTGAGCAAGATATTTGGTGGAATTGAAAGTGGTCTGACTCGTATCGCCCTTCTTGCCGGAAGTGCCTTCACTGCTACAAAAGCAATTCAGTTTGCCCGTGAGTGTGTCAATGTAAGAGCTGAGGTCCAAAGCCTTGAAAAAAGTTTGAGCACCCTGCTTAAAAGTGAAGAGAAGGGAGCAAGGTTCGTAAATGAAATCAGACAGTTCGCAGCTACTACACCGATGGATATGGGGACCTTAGCCCAAGGAGCCCAAACTATGCTACAATTTAATCTTGAAGCGGAAAAAGTCATTCCTTTGATTAAGTCCATCGGCGATATCTCTATGGGAGAGGCTACAAAATTCAATTCTTTGACTCTCGCCTTCTCTCAAATGAGTTCCACCGGAAAACTAATGGGGCAGGATCTTATGCAGATGATCAACGCAGGATTTAATCCTCTCACTGAAATCAGTCGAAAGACCGGGAAAAGTATCGGAGAGCTCAAAGAGGAGATGGAAAAAGGCAGAATATCTACTGAAATGGTGACTGATGCTTTCAAGAGTGCAACAGCAGAAGGTGGGCAGTTCCATGGAATGCTTGCCCAGCAGGCAGAGGGTCTAAACGGATCATTCGCTTATCTGCGAGGAGCAGTTACTGACATGATGAATGATATCGGATCATCCATGGAAGGAGTTACTGTCACTGCTGTCAACATGGGTGCGGACCTAATAAAGAACTATAAGGAGGTGGCTCAAGTGTTGGCTGTCCTCATCTCAATGTATGGCGCTTATAAGGCAGCTTTGATACTGACCACTGCTGCCGAGGCAGCCCAAGCATCCGGGACTACCCTACTCGCAGCTTCAAAATTAAAGCTGATCAAGGTTGTGCAGCAACTGTATGCAACCATGTCAATGAATCCTTATGGCATGCTTCTGGCTGCCGTCATCGCACTTGGCTCTGGCATTTATAAGCTTACTACATCTCAAACCGATTATCAAAAATCACTTGAGAAGGTATCAATAGCCACCAATAAAGCGACGGTTGCAGGAGAAAAGGAAATCAAGACTTTGGATGAACTGAATTCCAAACTTTCCACCTGCTCCAAGGGTAGCAATGAATGGAAGTCAGTGAAAGATGCTTTAGTAAAGCAGTTCGGCCAATATATTCCTCAGTTGGATGAAGAAATCACCAAGGTCGGCAATCTCTCAACTGCCTACAATGATCTAAGAATGGCTATTCAGCAGGCAAATGCTGCAAAAGGACTCAAATCATTTATTGATAGCAATGACAACAGTGAGGCTGTCAATGATAAGTTCAGGAAAGCTTTATCTGACTGGAAGGATTCTACTGGAAAACTGGGAGATAAAGGCAAGGCAATTCTGGAACCTATACTTCGTGAGTATTCCATAAGCTCGGCTTCAGATCAGGATATATTTTCTTTTGTTCAAGACAAGCTGAAACAATCCTATGGTGTAGATATGGGAAATCGGCTTTATCAAGGATATGAGTATTTTTTGAAGAAATCAAATCTCAAGGGATTCAAAGAGGCCCATGCTATGAATGCGTCCCGGGAAAGGGAGATTGAAATGTATGTCAAGGATATGGGCATTTCCAAAGATGATTATAATCAAATCAGATTTGGTATTGACAAGCCATCTTCAACAACAAACACCGAAAGCCGGAAATATTGGGAGGATGAGGTCAAGAATCGCAAAGCTGCCTATGAAGCGATAAAAAAAACTGATAAGGAAGGATCAGAAGAAGCCTTAAGGTCATTAAAAGAGGCGGAGTCAAAACTTGGCGAATATAACGAGTACAAGAAAGACAAATCCGAACCAACTGCAGCCCAACTGGCATCCAAAGAAGAGAATGCTGAAGGTAGGATTGCAGACCTTATCCGCAAACAAGCCGAAGAACGTCTCCGCTTGGAGCAAGACTTTGAGTATCAGCGTTGGCAAACCCGCATTGACCTTATGGACGATGGTGAAGCCAAGGTGTTGGCTCAGACTCGTCTCAACAATGAGAAGGAACTTACTGAACTCAAGCGTCAGGAGAAAGCTGCCGAGGAAGCCGAACTCCAACGCCAGATGGCTCTCTTCAATGTTGAGCAGGATAAACTCGCTGCCAAAGATAAGAAATACGCCAAGAAGGTATTCCACGATTCCGACATTAATCAGTATGAGTTCGACAAGATCAAGGAGCGTTATGAGAACCTTTATGCCGATTTGAAAGTTTCCCAGCAGAAAGCGGAGCAGGAACGTCTTGATGCAGCGAAAGAGTCAATGAACGCCTACCTTAAGGAGTTTGGGGACTACCAGGAGAAACGGGTTGCGATCGAGACGGAGTATGAGAAGAAGATCTCGGAGGCCCAGAACGAAGGAGAGAGAATGATGCTGATGGCTCAGCGGAACAAGGAGCTGTCAGGACTTGACTATGAGGAGTGGGTAGAGAGCGGAGGGATGGCGCTGGCTTTCGGTGACATCTCGAAACTCTCGGAGAGCACCATCGGGAAGCTGATCGAGGATATGGAGAGATACCGAGAGAAGGTGACGGCCACATTCGACCCCGAGAAGATCGAGAGATATGAGGAGGCACTCTCATTGCTGCGGGATGCGCAGTCAGAGAACAGCTTCGGGATGTTTGCCTCGGCGGTTCCTGACTACTTCAAGGAGCGGAGATCAATGGCAAGCCGGATGAGCTCGGCGGGAGCGAACATCTACGAACTGGAGGCACAGCGGAATGCGCTTCTGATGAGGAAGGCTGGGCTTGAGGGTGCTAAGGATCTTGGAGCGAATGTCGGGAAGGATCTTGAGGCAGTGAATGTGGAGCTTCGGGCCAATGAAGCGGCACTGAAGAAGGCGAAGAATGGGTTTGCGGCGCTTCAGGAGGAATGGGAGAAGCTGAACACGCCGGAAGAGAAATTCCATGCGCTGTGTGAATCCATAGCAAGTGCTGCAGAGCTTATCGGAGGACTCTCTAATCAAGCGGCTGAGATGGCAGATGCCATTGGAGCTGAAGGACTCGGGGAGGCACTGGGGTATCTCGGGGACGCGATGGGGAGCGTGGAGAACATCGCGTCGGGGTTTGCCAACGGGGGGCTGATCGGAGGGATCGCGGCGGCGGCCGGTGAAGTGATGGGTTGGGTCGGGAAGATCTTCTCGGCGGGAGACCGCAGGCACGAGAAGAACATCGAGCGGCTTCAGGATCAGATCGAGGCCCTGAACAGGAGTTATGAGAAACTTGGAAGAGCGATTGACACCGCGTATTCGACGGATGCGAGCGAGCTGATAGAGCAGCAGAACACGCTGCTGCGGCAGCAACAGGGACTGCTCAGGCAGCAGATGGCGGAGGAGGAGGCCAAGAAGAAGACGGATGATGACAAGATGCGACAATACCGGGAGCAGCTGGAGGAAATCAACGAACTGATTGCCGACAATCATCAGAAAGCTAAGGAAGCTATCATCGGGGAGGATCTGAAATCGGCCATCGATGAGTTTGCGGCGCTCTATGCGG
>CAYSMP010000137.1:0-11131 GCA_964432215.1 uncultured Sangeribacter sp. | reverse complement strand
ACACGCTTGATTTCCGGTATGATGTTTATCGACATATAGTTGTCGATAAACTGGCTGGTGTATGTATCAGTCTCGTCAAAGAGTGCCATTACCATAAGCATGGAGCTCTGGCGCTTCTGAGTGATGACACCAACCTGATTTACCTCTGAAGGAAGGAAAGCTGCAGCTTTGGCTACGCGGTTCTGAACGTCTACGGCTGCCATGTCGGGGTCCATTCCCTGCTTAAAGTAGACCTGGATGGTAGCGGAACCGTTGTTGGATGCTGAAGACACCATGTAGTCCATATTCTCTGCACCATTGATCTGCTCTTCAAGAGGTGCAATCACGGAGTTAAGCACTGCCTGTGCGGAAGCTCCTGTATATGTGGTGCTGACCGAGATGGTCGGAGGTGCGATATCCGGATATTGCTCGATGGCGAGGCTCGTAAGGCCAAGGATACCGAAGATGACGATGAAGATTGAGATCACCGTCGAAAGCACCGGTTTATTTATAAATCTATCAAGTTTCATTTCATACAGTTGTTATGTCGTCCGATTAGTTCTTTGGAGTGATGACCATTCCGTCTTTTACTGTTGAGCCCACTCCCTCGATCACAATTACATCTCCAGGCTTAAGGCCTTTAGTGACTATGTAGTTGGTACCGTCGTTTTTCGAGTCAATGAGAATAGGCGACTGATGCACCTTTGAGCTATCGCCAAGCACATATACGAATTTCATGTCCTGGATTTCAAAAGTGGCCTTCTGCGGAATTGTGATGACTCCGCGATTGATCTGAGGAAGCAGAACCTGACCTGTATTGCCACTTCGCAGCATTCCGTCGGGGTTGGGGAACGCAGCTTTCACTGTAGCGCTTCCTGTCGATGGATCAAGCACGCCTGATATTGAGATGATTCTACCGGGTTGGCTATAGATTTCCCCATTTGCAAGTTTAAGTTCCACTCCTGGCAGCGAATCAAGCACCTGCTTCATATTCTTCCTACCATTGTCTGTGAGAGCAAGGATTTCTTTTTCCGTCATTGAGAAATATGCTTCCATATCAGAATTATTTGAAAGCATAGTGAGGAGGGTAGATGGAGAGACGAGAGCACCTTCTTTATTGTCGATAGTGCCTACCACACCTGATACCGGAGCTGTCACGAGCGTATAAGAAAGATTCTTTTGAGCTGAAGTGAGATTTGCTTGAGCCTGGCCCAATTGGGCTTTGGCTGCGTTCAGTTGGTCTACGCTCGTCTGGTAAGCTGATGAAGAAATTATGTTTTTATCAAGTAGAATCTTATTGTTGTTTGCGTTGGTCTGTGCAGTATTGACGCTTGCCTGGGCCACTGCCACTGCTGCTTTGGCTGCGTCTACAGCCGCCTGTAGCTGCACCTGATCAATTGTGAATAGAAGTTGACCGGCTGATACCTTCTGCCCTTCCTGAACATGCACTTTGGTAAGGAAGCCTGAAATTTGCGGACGGATCTCAACATCATTTTTGCCATGAAGTGTAGCCGGGTAGTTTGTGTTGAGATCGGCATCTGACTCAGATACCTTGAGGGTTGCCAATGTTGGGGCTACTTGTTGCTGTTGCGTGTTTCCATCGCCCTTGCATGATGAAAGGGCAAGTCCGCCGCTGGTGATCATAAGCGAGCAGACTGCAATTTTAGTTAGATTCTTTTTCATATATTATTTAGGTTGTGTGTTACGAGGAAGTGGAATCTTAATAGGGTTGATTAAACTTATTCACGAATTCAAAAATTACAATGAAGAGTTAACTTCAAATAAGTTTAAACGACTTCATACCTGTAATAAGGCAGGAATCGTTCTTGCCCTTAATGCTACAACAAATAAAAAACGTTTTATGAGCGTAAATGTTGAGAAAAAGGAAAAATAGAACAATAAAAAGGGCGTCGGAAATATTCCGACGCCTCTTTAAGCTATTCAGGGAGTATGCCATTAGTGATTAAATGGAGGGGGTGTTCCAGGATCGTTTTCATCTCCGTCAGAATCCTTTTTAAGTTCGATTCCTTTTCGGTTCTCTTCCTCTTTTTTGTTGATCTCTATGATTTCGTCAGTCCTGCTCTTCCATTGCCTTGGGCCGAGGATAGCCTTGACATCTTCATTGTAGATCACTTCTTTCTTGACGAGAAGATCACGTATCTGATTGTGTTGTGCTGCGTATTCCCTAAGGATAGCCTTAGCGCGCTCATACTGCTCATTAATAAGTCTGACCACTTCATCATCTATCAGTTTGGCGGTCTCTTCAGAGTAGGGCTTTGTGAAGCCATAGTCCTGTCCGGTTGAGTCATTGTAGTTGACATTGGGGAGCTTATCGCTCATGCCATACATCATCACCATAGCACGTGCCAACTTAGTGGTCTTCTCAAGGTCGTCAGATGCGCCTGTGCCTATCTGACCTAAGAATACTTCTTCAGCTGCACGGCCGGCAAGCATGCCGCACATAGTGTCTTTCAAAGCTTGGGTCGGGATAATCTGGCGTGCTTCAGGAGCATACCATGCTGCACCCAATGCTCGACCACGGGGCACGATAGTTACTTTCACCAGAGGATTGCCATATTCCGTCATCCAACTTATAGTAGCATGTCCGGCTTCGTGAGTAGCAATAGCATACTTTTCGTCGTCAGTGATCACACGGCTGCGTTTTTCCAGACCACCTACAATCCTGTCGATAGCTGCCATGAAGTCGTCCCAATCTACGGCCTGCTTGTTGTTGCGGGCCGCTATCAAGGCAGCCTCATTGCAGACATTTGCAATATCAGCACCAGAGAATCCCTGAGTCTGGCGAGCGAGCTGCTCTACGTCGAGGTGAGAATTGGTCTTGATTCTGCGGAGATGCACGTTGAAGATCTCTACGCGGTCAGAAAGTTCTGGAAGATCCACATAAATCTGCCTGTCGAATCGACCGGGACGTAATAGTGCTTTGTCGAGCATATCGGCACGGTTGGTAGCAGCCAGCACTATAACTCCATTGTTTGATCCGAAACCGTCCATCTCAGTAAGCATCTGGTTGAGCGTATTTTCGCGCTCATCGTTGCTTCCCATATTGGGATTCTTGCCGCGCGCGCGTCCTACAGCGTCGATCTCATCGATGAAAACGATGCAGGGAGCCTTGTCTTTTGCCTGTTTGAAGAGGTCGCGAACTCGAGCTGCACCCACACCTACAAACATCTCAACGAAATCGGAGCCGGAAAGTGAAAGGAATGGAACTCCTGCCTCGCCAGCTACCGCTTTGGCCAAAAGTGTTTTGCCGGTGCCCGGAGGGCCCACGAGAAGAGCACCCTTAGGAATCTTGGCTCCAAGTTCGGTGTAGCGCTGCGGATTTTTGAGAAATTCCACAATTTCCTCAATCTCTACCTTTGCTTCAGCGAGGCCGGCTACGTCTTTGAATGTCACGTCCGTGCCATTGTCTTTGTCGAAGATGCGGGCTTTTGATTTTCCTACGTTGAAGATACCTCCTCCACCGCCGGATCCACCGGTCATGCGACGTTGCATATAGACCATGAAGAAGACGATGATAAGAATTGGCCCGAAATACCAAAAGAGCTTCATGAGATCGCTTCCCTTTTCATATTTAACAGAAATCTCGGGTCGTCCTTCGGCAACGAGCTGCTCATTCCAGCTGTCGATCTTATCCTGTATCTTGTTGGTACTCGGAATTGTGGTCTTAAGGCGTTTCTCCGACTCAGGCCCTTGCATATCATCATGCATCTTCTGCTTCTTTGCGCCTTCCTTTGTCAGTACACCAATAGCTATACCTGATTCAGGCACCACTTCAATTTTCGAGATTTCACCAGCCTTCGCTGCTGTTTCAAATTCTGTCCAGTCTACGCTCTTTGTCTGGCTGCTGTCTTGAAAATAATACAGGCCGAAGAGGCATGCCACTATCAGGATGTACATCCAGTACATCCCAAACACGGGGCGCTTCCCCGAGCCACCGCTTTTATTTGGAAGTATTCCCATTTTTGCTCAGTTGTCAGTATTTAGTTTTATGAATCATTCGATGTCGGGCACGTGAATGGTCTCAGCGTCGCTCCATAGTTCCTCAAGGCGGTAGAATGCACGTGTCTCCGGAAGAAATACGTGTACCATAGTATCACCGTAGTCAATGACTATCCATTGACTGTTGCGGTAACCATCGTAGTTGACAGGTTTCTCCCCTGTCTGTTTCTGTATCTCTTCTCTGACACTGTCGGCTATCGCACTGACTTGCGTAGTGGATTTTCCTGTGCATATGATGAACTGTCCGGTAGGAGCGCCGTCAACTTTCGAAAGGTCGAGCACTGTGATTTCCCGCCCTTTCTTGTCCTGTATTGCAGATATTGCTGTCTCTCTTATCATTCTGATTGATGCTTGATTATATAAAAATTAGGGAGTGTTGCCATGCATGCGCGGCAATACGCTCCCTAATTATAACAATTATCACGCCAAAAGTTTCACATATCTTCGAATATGTTGTCGTAGCGCTGTTCTACTATCTTCCAGTCTATGATGTTCCATTGGGCATCCAGATAGTCCGGACGGCGATTTTCGTAGTCAAGATAGTAGGCGTGTTCCCATACGTCGATGCACATCAGGGGTGTCAGTCCGTCCTTGAGAGGAGACTCTGCATTATGCCCCTGCGTGATAATAAGCTTGCCGTCAGCATCGGCCGAGAGCCACACCCATCCGCTGCCAAAGAGCGTTTTTCCTGCCTCGTTCATAGTCTCCTTAAGCTTGTCGACACTCTCGAATGTCTCCTCAATCTTTTTGCGTAAAGCGCCATGTGGTTCGCGTGTGCCCTCAGGGTCGAAAGTGAAGAAATAGAATATATGATTCCATGCTTGCGAAGCATTGTTGAAGAGTTTTCCGTCGCTTTTCACGACAATATCATCCAATGGCATGTCTTCATACTCCGTTCCCTTGATAAGGGCATTTGTAGTGTCAAAGTAGGCTTTTGTATGTTTTCCGAAATGAATGCTGACAGTCCGTTCGGAGATGAATGGAGCCAAAGCATCTGGGGAATAGGGAAGTTTTGGTTGTGTCACCATAGTCGTTAGTTTTTATAGGGTTAAGGTATTGTTAAAATTCGCTTGCCTGCTATCAATCTTTGATTCGGGCTTGCTCCTTTTCTTCATAAACTTTGAGAAGGGCGATTGCTTTCTTTGTCTCTGCCGCAATATCGTCAGCGTCAGCGAGAGCTTCGCTCATGGCCACTCCGTTGCATCCGGCATCCATGAGGGGCGCAATATCATCATAGGTCACACCCTCTGAGGCTACCCTCGGCAATTCCATCTCTTTCTGCTCCATATACTTGCAGAGTTCCTTGACTCCTTCAAGCTTGAGTGTCTTGAATGGCATTACTACGTAGTCCATGTCTAATCCGATCAGACGGTCGATCTGTTGAGTGGTCTCCACCTCCACTCCGATTACGGCAGCCGCCCCGAGTGTCATTCGTGCTTGTGAGGGGGTGTCGCTATTCTGACTGAGTACGACTCCTCCTACGTTGGTCTCCTTCGCGAGATTGGTATTGTCTTTAATCAAGAGGAAAGCCTGTTTTTCAAGACAAGCCGGCATAATCTTCTCTACGAGGGCACGTACCTCCTCATCGCTCATTCCGGTCGGATCTATCGTGATCCAATTGCCTCCTGCAGCGAGGACATCATTTATCTGGTCTTCGACGCTCCGCTTTGCAGATGCGTCTGTCACATATTGTAGCATATAGTATTAGTTTTTAGGTTTCATTAGTTTTTGCGAGCTACTTAAGGTCTATTAGTGAGGACTACGAATTGACTCTTGGATCCTGACTTAGGCCTTTGTCTACTTCCGGAAGAGCAGACTCGATCGCTTCTTTACATTGCGCCATCAGCACCTTTGTATTAAATCCTCTCTCTCCCGGCATGATTGGAGGGTGTATGGTCAAGGTTATCGTAGTAGGGCAGATGTTGTAGGTGAATCTCGGCATTGCTTTGAAAGAGCCGTCGATTGTGATAGGCACCACCGGAAGGCGGAATTCCGCTGCCAGCATAAATGCACCTCTTTTGAAAGGTATCATTTTTCCATCCCAGCTGCGGCTCCCCTCAGGGAATATCACCATCGAGCGGCCTCCTTTGAGTTTCTGTTCGGCTTCTACGATAGTATGCCTGATATTGGCAATGTTCTGGTCGTCTACATAGACGTGTCCTGCTTTCTTACATGCCCAGCCTACCATGAAGATAGATTCAAGTTCCTTCTTCATCATCCAGATAAAGTTGTGGTTGAGATATCCGTAGATCGACCATATATCGAATGCTCCTTGGTGATTGGCAGTGAAAACATACGACGTATTCTTGTTGATGTTCTCGCGTCCTTTTACCTTCACCCTTACGAGGGCCAGAGCGCAGCAGAATCGGCTCCAATAATGCGCCGGCCAATATCCCCAGAATTCAGGTTTCCCAATCGCGCACCCTAAAAGTGTGATTACGGCTGTGATGAATGTCGCTACAATGAATATTGGGGCTGCTATCACCCATTGGTAGATTCTATAAAGCACTTTCATTCCGGTAGGTCTCTCTACTAATCTCTTACAACTTATCTCTTATAACTTATAACTGATCAACTTATTCTTCACTGGGAGTCGGAGCAATAAGCTTATATCCTTTGCCGTGGATATTGATGATCTCGATAGACGGATCTCCCTTCAGGAGCTTTCTCAACTTTGTGATGTAGACATCCATTGAGCGGGCATTGAAGTAATTGTCGTCTACCCAAATAGTCTTCAAGGCATAATTACGCTCCAGAATGTCGTTGACATGAGAGCACAATAGAGCCAGAAGTTCGGATTCTTTGGTAGTGAGTTTTTGAGTTGAATCAGCCGACACGAGCACCTGCTTTTGTGTGTCGAATGTGAATTTCCCGATGCGGAAGAGAGTCACTTCCCTATCTTTCTTGCCTTTTACGCGGCGAAGGATTGCATCAATGCGAACTACGAGTTCCTCCATAGAGAAAGGTTTGGTGATGTAGTCGTCAGCTCCCAGCTTAAAGCCCTCGAGAATATCGTCTTTGAGGTTTTTGGCTGTAAGAAATATAATAGGCACCTCGCTGTTGACATTTCTGATTTCCTGCGCTAAAGTGAAGCCATCTTTTTTCGGCATCATCACGTCTAATACGCATAGGTCATATTTCCCTTTAAGGAAAGCTTTATATCCTTTTTCTCCGTCAGGAAAAAGGTCGGCATTGAACCCCTTGGCCTGTAGAAATTCCCTAAGGAGCATTCCAAGGTTTTCGTCATCTTCGCAGAGCAGTATTTTAATTTTTTCTTCCATGGCTGTGTATTTTGTGTGTTTATTAGATTATTCAAATAATTATTTCTTCGCTTTGGAGTTGCCTAAAAATCTAAGCTTTTAAGCATCCTCAATATATAAACGCGCAACTCGCATCTAAGTTTTAACATTTTCAAATTTCCTTTCAAAATGTCAAATTTTTTTAATCACTCTTCTGCAAGCGGCAGTTCGATAGTAAATTCGCTACCCTTTCCAAGCTCAGATTCAACTGAAATAGTTCCCTTGAATGCATTGACCATTCTGTTGACGTAGGCAAGTCCAAGACCAAACCCTTTGACGTCGTGGCGGTTGCCGGTATGTACCCGGTAGAATTTCTCAAAGATTTTCTTTAGGTCTTCCTTCCTCATGCCGATTCCGTTGTCGCGAATCTGGATTCGCAGGCGTTTGCCATCGACATCAGAGGTCTTTACAGTCAACTCCGGCTCAATATCTTCATTCCTGTATTTGACAGCATTGTCGAGAAGATTAAATATTACATTGGTAAATTGCATCTCGTCGACGTATATCATCGCCTCGTCTGCATCATTGATGAAGCTGAGACTGCCACCGAATCTCTCCACTTTCAGTTTGAATGTGGACACTACACTTGCTATGATTTTATTGGCATCCACAGTTCTGAAGTTAAGAGCACTGCTGCTATTTTCAAACACCGACATCTGGAGCACCTTTTCCACTTGGAAACGCAGTCGCTTGGATTCCGTATTGATCACTTCCGAGATATGATGTAGAGTCTCAGGGGATTTTCTGACCGAATCGTCGTTGAGCATCTGCGCTGCAAGCGATATTGTCGAGATAGGTGTCTTAAGTTCGTGGGTCATATTGTTGATGAAGTCTGTCTTCATCTCTCCAAGTTTCTTCTGCCGGAATGCCAATATCATCGTGAAGATGAAGATGGCAAGCAGTAGTATCGTGAGCGCGAGAGTCGGAATCACGAAACGGACCGACGAATAAATATAGTTGGCTTTAGTGGGAAACTCTACCTTAAGTTCGTAACGGCTGTTGGAGTTAGGGAACAGACGTGCCGTATATATCTGTTTCTCCTTCATATCCGGATCATAATCGGGAGTAGAGTAGATGATAGTATTGTTGTCAGTGACTGCAAAACTGAAAGGCACCTCCAGTCCGTTGTTGGCAAGCTCTACGGTCAGCACTTTACGGATTGTGTCGGCATCAGCGCGTTCGAGCACCGGGCGACGTTCTGCGTCGTAGAGGATGGAAAGGATAACGTCGTCGAGCAGGCCTCGTTGATATACGTATTGCTCCCAAATAGCTTCCTGAAGTTCGAGGTAGCGTTTTTCAAGTTTTTCGGTTGGATGACGGAAACTTATCACTGGGTCTTTCCCAATCTGAGGGATAGGGAAAAGCTCTTCCGAGGTCAGCAATTCCTCCTGTCCCTCGTCAGAGTTGCCGTAGGAGTTATTGAGCGTTCTAATGTCTTGCTCGAGGAAGTGCATGGTCTCCCGCCTTTCGAGCAGACCGACTGTGCCATAGAGAGAGCGCATTGCTCCCTCGGAAAACTGTGATTCGCGCATCTTGACCATATTTTCAAGATAGGTAATCTGGAAATAAAGCAGGGCGCAGAAAGTGATGCCCATCACCACCGTCAGCAACCATATGATAGATTTCTTCATATTTTAATATTTAGGATTGTATTCTAAAATTTCATCCTTTTTAACACATTATGCCCCCAATATGTTTAGTCATCCATAGTAATCCAATGAAAGCAGGCGCAATGGACAACACAATAATTGGGTGAGAAAATCGTTTTAATATATTATAAGATGAAGGTATAATATATTATGAATAGAATTCTTACTTTACTCTTTGCAATGGCTCTCCTCTGCATTCTCCCATCCTGCGGCGAAGACGAGCCAAAACAGAGCGATACGAAACGCACTCTCCTGATATATGCTGTAGCCTCCAATAATCTTGCGAATGACCTCGTCTCAGACAAAAGCGAGATGATCAAGGCAGCTCCCGATGTGACAGGCCTCGGCAGTGATGTCCGTGTGCTACTTTATAGCGTTGACTCCCAGACTGCCACTGAGGCCACTCTCGCCGAGTTGAAGAAAGATGCGGCAGGAACTTGGCACTTTCAAGAACTGAAAACGTACGGCCGAGACACATTCTCCACTGACCCGGACCGCATGCTTGAGGTGTTCGGCGATCTGCGTGAAAAGGCTCCGGCAGAAAAATACGGGCTAATACTATGGAGCCACGGCACCGGTTGGATTCCTAATTTTTCCGATCATCAGCTTCCCCAGTGTATGCAGAAAAGCTACGGCATGGACAAGTATCAAGGTGTGACAGATTATTGTGACTTAGATCAACTTGCTTCGGCCATACCTGACCGGATGTTTGACTATATTTGGTTTGACCTCTGCTATATGATGGGTGTAGAAGTTGTCTATCAACTTCGCGACAAATGCGACTACATAGCTGGTTATCCAACGGAAGATTGGCAGTATGGGATGAATTATGATACTACGCTTCCTATGCTTGCAGCTGTCAATCCCGATCTTGCCGGAGCCGGTAAAGCGTTTTTCGATTATTATAATGACCAAAAAATGGCAGTGACAGTGACAGTAATGAAGACCTCAGGCCTTGAGCGTCTCGCCCAGGCTGCCAGTGATATTTATTCTTATGGAACACGACCGGTCTCTCCATATGGGCTCATGAACTATAGCCGTCTCTCTACCGCCCTATATGATTTAGGCCAATTCACAAAAAAATACCTAAATTCTTCCGATTCTGAAGCAAAAATACTTGCAGCAGCTTTTGACGATGCAATAGCAGACATGACCCTCTTTGCAGGCTGCTCCACGAAAAACTTCAATGGTACCCAGGGGGCGTTTGATCCGGCTCAATACTCAGGACTTTCCTGTTATTTCCCGGAAACAGCTGCTGCAAATGTAGATGCCTATTACAGTACTCTTGACTGGCCTAACCGTGTCAATCCGTAAATTTTTCTTCTCTTTTTTCGGTATATCGGAAAAAATTCGTAACTTTGAAGCCGGATTTCACATATTTTGGTGAATCCGGCTAAATCGTTTAATATCGACAATGAAAAATATCCGCAATTTCTGCATCATAGCCCATATTGACCATGGCAAGTCGACCCTTGCTGACAGACTTCTCGAACGAACCAATACCGTCTCCGCTAAAGACATGGAAGCTCAGGTGCTTGACGACATGGATCTCGAGCGCGAACGTGGCATCACCATTAAAAGCCACGCTATCCAGATGGATTATACTCTTGACGGAGAACATTATACCCTGAATCTTATTGATACTCCGGGACACGTAGACTTCTCATATGAGGTGTCGAGATCTATTGCAGCTTGTGAAGGAGCCCTTCTTATTGTCGATGGCAGCCAAGGCATACAGGCACAGACTATATCAAACCTCTATATGGCTATTGACAATGATCTTGAGATTATTCCAGTCATCAATAAGTGTGATCTTGAGAGCGCTAATCCTGATGAGGTGGAGGATCAGATTGTGGATCTTCTCGGTTGCGACCGAAAAGAAATAATCCGCGCCTCCGGCAAGACCGGAATGGGTGTGGATGAAATACTGAAGGCAATTGTAGATCGTATTCCTGCTCCGAAGGGAGATCCTGAAGCTCCCCTTCAGGCCCTTATCTTTGACTCCGTCTTCAATCCCTTCCGTGGCATTATAGCTTATTTCAAGATTGTCAATGGAACTATTCATGATGGTGATTTTGTAAAGTTTGTGAGCACCGGCAAGGAATATCATGCTGATGAGATAGGTGTGCTCAAGCTTGACCTATCTCCGCGCAAGGAACTTTCTGCAGGAAATGTAGGCTACAT
>CAYSMP010000136.1:0-11157 GCA_964432215.1 uncultured Sangeribacter sp. | reverse complement strand
ATAGTCTTTCCGGATACAGTCCCGCCACGCATTCCATTAGAACAAGGATTAAGACCGATTGATTGTATGAGTATAATTATCTGTTTTAAATGCCGCCACGCATTCCATTAAAACAAGGATTAAGACGAGGGTAGTCCATTTGATGGTCATAGGAAGGTTCGCCGCCACGCATTCCATTAAAACAAGGATTAAGACAACATAGTAATAGAATACAATAATTTGTTTGACACTCAGGACTCCTTATAAACACAGTATCATATACCCTTTGTCATAAATGAAGTTGCAAAGATAGATTTTTTTAGTTAACTTTGCATCTCAAAGTCTTGACAGCATGAATAAAGATAATTGGAGAATAAAAAGTGTCATGATGGAGGGTTTGCTTCACGAGCATAATCTCCATTGGCACATACACCCAAAGGTAAATATTTTAGGTGGAGTAAATGGCTCCGGTAAATCCACTCTCCTTCATGCCATAGCTAAACTGCTTAATGTTGTCAAAGGAAAAGAGAGGAAGGAAGAGACATCTATCCATGACAATGCTCCGTTTGATTTCTTGAAAGTTGAGTTCGATTCCGGAATAATTGTCGAACTAAATCGTATTGTTAATACCTCCAGATTTCGAATTGAATCATCAGGGAATGGCAAACTTAATGTCAAATTGCAGGATGACATCTATTTCCGTCAATCAGTGAATCCTGCTATAGAAAACGAGCCTCAACTTATGCCGGAACACGTCATATATATTGGCTCTTCTGATCTTACACTTAGATTCATCTCGAACCTTGCCGAAAGCTCACGTGCTGAGGAACGTCCTAATAAAACCACATTGGATCTCATGCTTGAGGACACCCTCAACACTCGCAACCAACTTTTCGCACAGAAGATGAGTGTTGCAATGCAACAGGGAGATGAAGTAATGATCGCAAGATTGCGATCTCTATTCAGCCGTTTTGAAGAAGCTGTAAAAAAATTCATGCCCGGGTATGTGCTTCTGGATACCTCAAGGCTTCTTTTCTCCCCAGAAAGCAACCGAAATGTAAATATAAAATACTTCAGATTATCTACCGGAGAAAAGCAATTGCTTTATATTCTACTCAAAGTGTGCAATACATTAGGAGAATCCACCATCCTTCTGTTGAATGAAGCTGATACCGGAATGCACATAGATTGGAAAAAAATCCTTCTCAAGGAGATTTTAAGGATAAATTCAAACATGCAGATCATTGCCGCAACTCATTCACCAAGCCTTATCGATGGTTGGTATGAAAATGTATCGGAGATGTCTCAGCTCTTTGTAAGAAACGGGTTGACTGGTACAGACAACAGTAATCTTTGAAATTGGTAAGGAAATGGTATCTTCATTAATTTCCAATCAAAACAGCCAATCGCAATATCAAGCTAATCTTCTGACCAACCGACCTAATCTTGTGAAGGTATTGGTAGAAGATGAGATTGATGTGGTAGTGTGGCAAAAGATTCTTACTCGCCTGCATCCCACGTTGTCTTATGAAGTCACTCCATATTCAAAATAAACATCAAATGGGATGGGGATGCGTATTTGGTAATGATAATTATTCCGACATCATCAAGAATAATACATTATCAATAGAAGATAAAAGGAAATTTGTTTTGAAAAGATTCTCAGAATGTGTGGATAATCTTCAGTCAACGTATGAACTGAAATATGAATATTTAAAAGAAGAAAAATATCGACTACAAAATTATCTTGAGAGTAATCACGGATTGCGTCCTGAGAATGGCTACTTGTTCGTCAGAGGTCATGACCTCCACTCTTTTCTAATTTATAATTTCTTTTCTCCGGTCAAGTTAGCTCTTAAGGAGATGCGTAAAGACGAAATAAAATCAAAGACTTTCGGAGAAGAGAGGGGGAATGCAATCGGTCATTACCATAATTTGTTAAAAAATTTCGAAGGGGATTATATTCGTAAAGTCAATTATATTCAAGACTCCTCTAATACCATTGCCCAGCGTATTGCTGACGATGTAAGAATAGCTTTTGGCTAAATTTATTATCAAGAAAAATGGTATTGACATCGACAACCGGACCTTCCGATCCTATTTAGCCAAAATCATTGCTACGTCCATGGACATTAAGGCAAGCCTTCTTTCGATACCCACATTATTATAGCGTTGAAAATCAGGCGTCCGCCACCCATTCCATTAGAACAAGGATTAAGACACATAGAGATCGTAGTCGAACTCGCTGTGATCGAGGCCGCCACGCACTCCATCAGAACAAGGATTTATAAATCAATAATAAATTATAAAAGACCCGAGCCACTAATGACTCGGGTCTTCTCATTGAACTTCAAACAAAATTATAAACTCTCAGACTATAGCGATAAACGAAACGTGGGTGACTGCACCGGTACTCGATACTTGGTTGATACGCACTTTCAGTCTTTTCCCTATCAGACTCCTGGCATTGGTCGTCTTCTTTAGCCCAAGCATAATCAATCCCTCATTTCCGTCAATCCTTACCTTCCCCTCTTCCACACACTTTGCAATCACTTCTTGCCCCACTGCAAATCCTGCACCAGACGACGTCCCGTCAGCCGCTGTCGAGATTCTAAAGCAATCAGGATTGAGTTTGCTGAATGGCTTCAATCCCCTCTCATCCCTATTCTTCTTCGCTTCGCGATAATCTTCCAGCGACATATACCCGACATTCTTATTCCAGCCGCCGGCTATAGCCATCAGCTCTTTCAACTGTGGACTCTCCATCCAGCCCGGATTGAAAGTCTTCATCACTTTTTCATAGCTATCAAGATATTCCTGGATGCTTTCTACCTTATTGAATTTTGAATGGTCCTCATCATATTCCAATTTGCTCAAAACCAATTTACCAATTTTGATTTTCCCATATCCGTAGGCTTTCCCGAATCCAATAGCATGGAAACACTTATCCTGATGACCATGGAAAGTAATCGCCGACAAGAGCGCACCCAATTCAAAAGGCCGAAGGTTTTGGAATCTGACCGTCACATCAAACTTTGTCCCCGCCGGAAGGAAACGGGCATCAGTGGTAGTCTTTATCTTATCCTCCATACCTCCCTTTTTTTCTGACTTTCTGGCGGTTTCATCCTTATAGACCGGTTGCGATTGGATCAAATAACGCTTCCATCCCGCTATCCTATTTGCGTGATTCCAGTCTTTACCACCCTTCACATAGATCGGATAATAAGAAGAATGAGGTGAATATGCGGGAAACTCTCGGCTTTTCAACGGGACAATGCCATCTGATACCGCCATAGCGTGTGAAAATTGCACTCTGCCCCGCATGGCTGATTCCTTATCGGTATACCCGAATAAAGACTCTGCCAAATCAAGTTCCTTTTCAAGCATCTCTTTCGGCATTGCGCTGTAGGTGGCTTTATCATATGGATATTTGTACATGAAAGAGAGACCGATACTCGAAATCTTCCCTGCATCATCAAGCATAAAGAATACAGGCACTCTTTCTCCTTTCTTCAATTTTTCGCTCCACAGTGAGACATAGGCCGGAGAATTTTCATGAATCGTATGAAATGCCTTAAGCACCTTCTCATCTACCGAAAGAGTCTTAGGAGTAGTCTGAGGCTTAAAAAACACAAACTCATAGTATTTCCCATTTCTCTTTACATTTACCTTCCTGCCACTGTTCTGGCCTGTAAAGACAATAGTACCTTCTTTTCCCTTGCGATCAAATTTATATATCTTGCGGGAATAGCTCGTCTTGTCAGTAGAAAAGCGATAGGTAAGATCTTTCCCTTTGAGCATATTATACTTATATAAGGGAGACGTCACCTTATCTCTGCCTACACGCCTTGCCAAATTGTTGAAGTTATCATTTTTTACAAATTCTCTAAGTTCCTTCACTCCAAGCTCTTTAGAGATTTCATCAATAGAGATTCTTCCGGGCACTCCCCAATCTTCGACATAAGCAATTTCATCTCGGATTTCCATCCATCCGCAATGCACATCTTTTATTTTACTCGTATATTCCTTATTGTTGAGGTCTCTAAGGCCAAAGCTTTTATTATCTACCTTAGACATTTTGCCAAATGACATTATCTCAAGCACATTCCTTATGCAACCTTTGACTGAGGAAGCAGGGATGAAATACTTCCGTTTCCCCTCCGAGTCAATTATAAAATTGAAAGAAGATCCATTCTCTGTATCGGCATCTTTGGTGAATATCGGAGTTTCGGCTGTGAAGCTGAAGCTTATTTTCCCACTTATTCCATCTTTAAAGGGCACGTCGTGGGATATAATACTGAAAGACTTTTCATCCTTTCCTTTTTTATAAGGATGATAGACAGTCTCCGCCACCGGAACAAAATTAAACGGAGCCCGAATTTCTATATCCTTGCTGTTGCCACCATAACTATTGTAGCTGTTATAGGCCTTATTTTTATTTCTATTTTCGTACATCTGGATTCTTTGTTTCAGTTGTTTCAAATCCTATAAATATCATATCTGCAGGTTGCAGCACAGGCATTCCTGCGCAAAGACTATCCTTAACTTCTTTCCAATACTGGAGAAAAGTCAGCTTTTTGCCTGGCATACGATTTGCAACATAGCGTTTAAGCACGATGGAGTCTGATTTTTTTGCTTTTGCTATCTTTATATCTTCTCCCGACACTTTATACTTCTTTACTACATATGCACCATCGACGTAGTTTATGCTCAACGAATCTCCCGAAGACGTATTGAAAAGGCGACCCTCAATGATGAATGGATTGCACAAAGCATCCAGATCGCTCAATACAGAGGGAAGCGCGCTCTTCTCAAACACAACAGGTTCGTTTTCATCACTCAGCCAGTAATAGCCATCGTATATGCCTGAAGGGATTTTATTTATTGTCTCCATCTTTTTTCCTTATGAGTTTATATTCTCCAGTAAACACACCATATCCTTTATTGACTCTTCCGCCAAGCGGAAGCATCCCGTTGCACAGGTCGTCGATTGTCGCCTCAAAAGCACTGACCACCTTTTTGAGAAGCTTTTTCACATCTTCTTCCCTTGCATCTTTTCCAAGTTCTTTTCTGCATGCTCTTTCAGCGCAAAGCCTATCAAGCATTATCATTGTCTGATATGTCTGACCGCCGCCGTAAGTGGCCTTCTCGTTGAAAAGGGCTCCTTCTATTGCCCCACCCGTAAAACGGTCTATTGCCACGTGATTGAATATTTTGTCGGGAAGGGCTTTCCTTATGATGTCGGAAAAGATGACGTTGCCTCGTGAGATGCCTAAATCTTTATTGTTTCCTTCCGACCCAAAAAGAATTCTCACAGCCATATTGTTCTTTCCGGTAGCATTGGCAAGCCCCTCAGCAGTTAGGTCATCAGCGTACACTCCATTCATTCTGTTCCAATGATAAGCAACGCGATGGGCAATAGCTCCTTTCACTGATGAGCCTGGAATGAGAACAAGATTTTCCTGCATTTTTCCATTTCCTTCTTTATCCCACTTCACGCATTTTGCTTTTACCGGTATTTGATCCACTTCATCGTCTCCAAAACCGGAACCAAAAAGGAAGAAAGATTCTGGAGTTAAGGTCAGCTCATAACCAGAGAATCCCATGCGTTGAGCTTTTTGTTTCGACAAATCAGCATTAAGATTCGGCAGGTTGACCCAGAAATTGGAATCAAGTGCTGACGTCTTGGTGAGATACAGGTTGAGATCGTCTTCTGTGGTGAGATTCAAATCCTTGATTTGCACACTCACTACCTTGATCTTTCCAAATCCACTTCTTGTGCCTCCTCCAATTCTGAAACTTTCATCAAAAAGATTGATAAGCACAGTTTCAAACTCCTTGAAGTTTTTTCCGTCACTGACCATCTCAATCTCAAAGCAGAAACGTGTGCCGGCAAAGACCACCTGCTCATTGAAGAGCCCGGCATTAGCAGATGTGCCCTTGTCGTCGAGGCGTACATGCTGCCGTACCGGAAGCAACTGATAATGTTGCAATAGAGGATCTGAGTCAATCGCCAACTGATTCATGCCGTCGACTACGCATCCTTTGCTATTGATCACTTTCGCCTCCGTAAAAATTATTTCCGACCCTCTTCCCTTGTCGCCATCCTGATATCCGAAAAGCGTATTGGTATCAATAAGCATCGAGCGGATTACTCCCGCAATGGAAGTTGCAGGTATATATGGCAGCCCATTGGAATCTGTAGCCACAAGTGCATCTGTGCGGATGTCTTTTTCTCCTGACCCTACAGCAAGGGGAGTTTCCGCTTCCAGCACTATACGAGCAAGATACCGATGGGTGTATTCTTTATGTGTATCTTTAGTGTCCATAATTATCTATTTTTCATTTTTTGCCCATTTCCGAGGCAAGATTGACAATCGCCATACGCGCCATCGTATCAGTCAGATCCCTATCTGTCATCAAATTTTTCACGAAAGATTCAAATGCCTTTAGCCTGCTACCTTCCCACTTCTTTTTAGCTATTCCATGCCGGAGATAGGCATTTGTATCCTTCTCATTGATGCCTAATAGATCCTCGACCAATTCTTCAAGGCTGACAGCGGAGGTAGCCATACTCCGAATATTGCCCCATTGCGAAGCAAAATCACCTTTTGAGAATTTCTTCGCATTCTCTCTGACCCATGCATTGACCATGGTATAGATTTTTTGATAGCCACTCTCCTCTTCTTGGCGTGTGTGCAGATAAGAAAGCAGGGTACTCGATAGAGAGCCGGAGTTGGATGGTTTGTGATAATCTTTTTCATTGGTGTCCGAAGCCAACCGATAAAGCGCATTCCCCTCTTTGTCTCCGGCGAGGAAGGAGGGATTGTAGATGACGTGTCCAAATCCTTCGTTTAGGTAGGCTCCTACAGTACGTGGACGAAGGTCGGGGGAGTATCCTTCCGGAAGACGCACCACGATGACGCTTCCTTTCTCTATTCCACAACGGTCCGTATCAAAACATTGGCGCTTGAAATTCCATGGTGCGTATCGGAAGGTGCGCACCTGTGATTTCCCCCAGTCAATCTCTCCCTTGAGTCCTAACTGCTCGGCTGAAGGCTGGAATGTCGGCATCCCATATTCATCAAGGAAGATAAGGCGGGAGTCGGCATAGACAGCGACAAGTCCTTTCTTATCCCCGGCGAGCGGTTTTCCACCCTCCTCTTCAAGATAATCGGCAGACTCTATCTTCACGCGTCCATACTGTGCAGAGCGGGATCGCCCGATGCGGTCTCCATTCTCAAGAGCTTCCTTTATTTTTTCAGCCAAACCGGCTACTGAGTCATCAATCTCCACGGAGAAATACATTGTCAATCCCTTGCGTAGAGACTGATATCCGAAGAGCTGCTCGTCTTTGGAACGCCGCTGATTGCGGTCGTAGGCTGATTTGACGGCGAAGTCGGTGAAAGTCCTGACCTGTTCAGCTTTTTTATCCGATCCATTGCTATCGGGAAAGACATAAAAGCCGTTGCGGCACTGCTTCAATTGCAGCCCTCCCATATCCTTGTCCTCAGGGATGAGATGGTGGATATAAAGTTCCTTTTCCGGTGCGCTGAGCTTGGGATAATACATCGAGGCAGGGACCCGAAGTCCGCGGAAACCATTTTTTGATGGATGAGCATCTCCGAAGCGTACCTTACCGCTATGGAAGAGTATCAAGGCATCGGCCGGTGTCACTTCGGGATAGAGAGCAGCGGCCGCGATCCCCAAGAAATTACTTCCGGGTATGAAGTCGAGCGTCTCGTTAGGGCCGGTAGTAGCCGATTTCATATTGAGTATCACATCGGAAAGCAATGTGCATTTGAATTTCAGTTTCTTCATACCCTTAAGAGTTTTTTGAGTTTGAAATTTCTGCAACCGTGAAAATGCATCTTCCAAGACCACGGTTGCGGTTCTGCCCGAGACGCTTGACGTAGCGCAGTGCGTCGGTGATTATTTTCTGAAAATCCTCATCGTCGGGCAGTCCTGATATCTCTCCCTCAAGAGTGCATGGGACGGTGACTTCCGTGCGCCGCAAGCTATGGTCTACGGCAATGCCGTTGTCATCTATGGCAGTGCTTGCTACCGTACGGTACAGGTAAGGTTGAAGTCTGCCTGCAATTATAGCTGCGCGTTCCTCTTCAGGGAGTTCGGCATTAGTAAAATAGGCACTCCCCCTGGTCATTTCAGGTCGTTGGCCATCAGTTCCGGACTTTCCGTCGAAATATCCAAATGCATCTATGAGCATCCGGTGGCTCTTGGCTGCAATGTCCGTATGCTCACTGCTACGGAAACTGATTATATCTTCGGCAGCCTCACGCAGCAACCCTTTTATGGTCTTCCCTGGAATAAACGGAAGCCTATTGCTGTCTTTCACAACGAGGGCATCTACATCAGCTCCGGCGGCCAGTCCGGATCCACAATGCCAGTCGGTGAAAAATTCCACTTTATATTTGATTTTCATTTTCTTGTATTCTGATTGTTGATGGTGTGAATTGCCAGCATATCGTAGACGGGATAGACCGTCACGACATAATCAGTGCCCTCGCTGTCTTTTTTCGTTGTCTTCCTTACGTAAGAACCGTCTGAATCTTTGGCTACAGATGCTATGAAATCCTTCATAGTCGCCGATGACACGTCTATCAGTCGATTGAGTTTCTGGGCGGCCATTTCCTTGTTTTCATGAAGCAGTGTCAGCCAGTTGCGAAGTCCCGATTTCACTGCGTTCCCCTCCTCTCCATTAAGCTTGTTTGAATTCTCAATCAGTGACAAAATAGACCATCGTTTTCCTCTCAAAACCCTTCCATCCGTATCAAGATAGTATGGCCCATATTCAAAAGATATTTCAGGCTGCGGAGTAAGCTCCCGCTCTGCAATGTCGTTGAAGTTTGCTACGAAGCTGTCCTGCACCTTATGAAACATCAAGCATGAAGCAGGGAGGTTACCTTTGTCTGCCATAAAGAGAGCCTTCGTGTCCTTCTTGGCCCTGTCGCAGAGAGCTTCTGCAAGTCGATAACCGAAATGGAACGGGAAAGATGACTTTATGAAAGCTATGCCGGCACACGCCGTAAGCTTATCCGAGCGGTCGGAGAATACGTAGTCGCCATTTCTCGTAAGCAGGCTGGAAAGCTTATTTTTAGTTTCTTCCTCAAAATGCTTCAGGAATGCTTTTGTAAAAGGAATGGCGAGGTCAGCACGGCATATGACTGTGAGGTCGTCGCCACTCAGCACTATCGGACGCATCGGAATCATTCCGTCTTTCCCTATCACCGGCAATACTACCTCATTAAACGCCTCGATGGCGGCAGCCGTTGTGGCGGCATCAAGTTTTCTGGAGAATTTACGGAAGAGCTTTCTATCCGTACCAATCTTCTGCACAATTTGACCCAGACCGTTGCCATCGGCATGTATGATGGCAATCCAGTCGTTTCCTCCTGTCATGTCCTTTATGTCGTGAGGCAGAGGCTTCGCTTTCAAGTCGATTTCCGGTCCGAAAGCCTTACGGCATAAGACTGTAAATGTCTCCTTTCTCCGATTATTGTCATCGAAAAGTTTATGGAAAGTGGCGGAGTCAAGATATTCTGTGGTCTTGTCGTTTGTACGGATATGGGTGACGGGCAGACCGGTATCACGGCTACGGAGTATTCCCATAAGACCGACGCTGAGATCGCGCATCTGCCGGCTGCGTTGCGTGCGTAGATTTCTCTCAAGTTGCTGCACTCCATTTTTGAACTCATCATCACCCGACATCTCCACCACACTCTGGCTGATGGTGATACCGGGCGCAAATTGCATGACGGTCTTTGGAAAGACGCGCACCACCCGCCTGCATTCCGCTTCGGATGTGAACACATACTTGATGTTGCCGGCGGCATTCATGACTGCGTTCTCATCTTCTTCCAATTTCTTTAGAAGTCTTTTCCTCCGATTTTCGAGGTCGGGGTCCTTCGCTTCAGGTGAGCCGGCGTAGAGCACCTCTGCAAAGAGGTCGGTGCATATACGCTCCACGAGTTCACTGGCACCGACAATCTCCTTGAGTTTGTTGGTCTGGTAGATAAACCCCTGTATGCCTTGCACTGCGGCTCCATATAGATATTCAGACATAAGTTGGTTGATATTATTGTTGTTTTAAGATTATTCCATGATTTAAGCTTGCCGATTTTCCAAGTCCTATCCATTGCGGAAGCAACACGTCGGAGGTGAAGAAGGCTGAATATTCCATAAATTCAATCCCTTTGAAACCCGGACCGTCGTTTGTCCTGATGTCTTCAAGCGTACACTTGATTTGCCTGTCAAAAAAGAGTCCCATCCCTTTGGCAAAGGATAGCAAGTTGCCGGTAAGTATCTTCTGAAGCAGACCGATTCTGCCTATCAATCCTTCTGATTCACGGTATTCCTTGAGATTTCGGGAATTCAGCGGAAGCCAATTTTCGATACAATACGTATTAGGCGTGTCAGACAGACCGATTTCCTCTTCCCATTCTCCAAGGGATGCCAAAGTAAGTTCGCGGTTAGACCGTCCCAGACGGCAATAAAGAGAAGGGCGCCCGGCAAAGAGCTCACCAACGGCATCGGCTCCTTCATCAATTCCAAGCACTGCGGGATGACCATCAAGCAATTTGTACTGCACTTTCGGATACCGGTAGCTATAGCCGGCATCTAAATGATTATGAAATAATTGGTTGTTATCAGAAAGACCAATTATCACACCTCTGAAAAACCGCAACTCATCGGCACTTATCAGATCGTCGAAGACGGCCATTGCCATACGTATCCGCCTTGTGGGATCGCTGTTTTGTGGATATTCCGGTTCCGTAGTTTCCATGTTCATCATGATGTCAGTGGTTTGAAATTCTTATGGGGAAAAGAATCCCTTTGTCTTACTCGAATAGACTCAATTTGCAGTTTGCGTTTGAATCAACTCACAAATGTAAGAAAAATTTATGAATCTGCAAAATAAAACCAAATCTTCATCCAATTTCTTCCATTATTTAGGCACTATCTTAAAAAATGTGACCTTAGTCTCATCTCTACGTAATCTTCTCATAATCCTGTCACCGTACTATTATTTCAAAAATGCCATTTTTCAGTGAAATTCCAAAATCAAATAAGAAACTTAAAAAATTATCCTGTTGACACTTGTATTCCATCCCTTTTTTAGTTAACTTTGCCAGAAATTACCCCCAACCCCCCAACCCC
>CAYSMP010000135.1:0-11252 GCA_964432215.1 uncultured Sangeribacter sp. | reverse complement strand
ACGCAGAAGCTATGGATAGTGCAGATAAGGTCGTTGACATTGCCACGGTCTACCATACCTGCAATACGATGCTTCATCTCCTGGGCTGCCTTGTTGGTGAAAGTGAGGCAAAGGACATTGCCGGGGGAAATGCCGAGTTCATTGACAATAAACGCAAAGCGATGGGCGAGTACGCGAGTCTTTCCGGAGCCTGCTCCGGCTACGACGCGTACACGTCCTTCAGTGGCCTCCATGGCCTGGGTCTGCTTTTCGTTGAGGTTCACTTGCTGATGAATCGGAGTGTTTAGAGTTTTCAGAGTCATGAGAATTCTCTGATCACTCCAAGTATTAAAGAGAAGAAGAGAGTAGGCAGACTGCCATTGCGGCAATACCTTCGCGGCGTCCTGAGAAACCAAGCTTTTCGGTAGTGGTAGCTTTCACTGAAACTTGGCTGGCCTCGACACCCATGACGGAAGCGAGTGTCTGGCGCATCGTATCTATATAAGGACGGAATTTTGGTGCTTCGGCACAGATTGTGATGTCGCAATTGACAAGATTATAACTATGCTCATGGACCATATTCATCACATGACCAAGCAAAATCTTGCTGTCTATTCCCTTGTAGCGCGGATCTGAATCAGGGAAATGCTTACCGATGTCGCCGAGCGCAAGGGCTCCTAAGAGTGCATCGCAGAGGGCATGGATGGCCACATCAGCGTCGCTATGGCCAAGAAGGCCGTGCGTATGAGGTATTTTGAGGCCGCATATCCATAGGTCGCGGTCTTCTACGAGACGATGTACGTCGTATCCTTGGCCGATTCGGAGCATGGGTTGTTGGGTTGTGATGTTGTTATGTTATTGAGTTGTCAAGTATTAGCGACGACGCTTGCCGAGTAGATCGCGGATGCCGTCCATATCGAAGCTTAGAGTGAAGCGCATGGTCTGATCGAGAGGTGAGCTTTGGGCTGTAGCGAGCATATAAGAAGCATCCAGTCTAACCACATTGAGAGAAAAACCTGCTCCGAAACCGAAATAACTTCTTCCGCCCTTCATTGCATTCTCATAGTTATAGCCCATCCTGACGAAGAACTGGTCGTTGTAAGCATATTCCGCACCTACAGAGACATTGATTTCCTTCAACTCTTCGGAAAAACCTCCGGGAGCATCAGAGAAGCTCTTGAAAATTCCGGAGATCGGCGACATAGTCTCCCATTTCTGAAGAGCTTCGTCGAAAGCAGCTGCGTTCTGAGCTTCATCTTTGTCGGGATCATAATAGGCACCTCCTGGGTTGATGTAGTCGTTTTCACGTGGTTTAGTAGGCACGAGGAGCTTATTAAGGTCGACTCCAATCGAAAGTAGGTTGTAGTCGGCAAGGGGAAAGGTAAAGTTGGTGCCGAGACGTAGATTGGTCGGCAGATAATAGTAGTTGGTGCCGTGGTCGTAGCTGACCTTTGAACCTATGTTGCTGATATTAAATCCCCAGCTCCACTGGCATTCGCTTCTTCCAATGAGCGGGAATGAAGTGTAATAGCCACTAAGGTCTACAGCAAACGCAGACCCTGCTGTGTTGGTGTCGCCTGAGTAAGAATCCTCATATGAAAGATCGGAAAGAATGTAGCGCAATACAACACCCATACCGAATTTTTCGCTAAGCTTTCGTGAGTAGCCAAAATCGAGGGCGAACTCATAAGGATTAATGGTATTGGCGCTATTGTCATTTACGATAACCTCGCCAAGAGAGAAATATCTTAGTGAAGCGCTGATTGCCTGATTGTCGGAGCTGCCGAGTTTCAAATAGCCGCTTACGTCAGCGAGGAAAATATCGTTGACGATCTTACGCAGCCAAGGGGTGTAGCTGATTCCTATTCCTCCGGCAGAATAGGCAAACGCATATTTGGATGGATTCCAGAATTGTGCGTTGATGTCGGCATCTGTAGCGGCACCAAGGTTTCCCATCGCGCTTCCTCGTGCGTCGGGGGTGATACTGAGTGTCGTCACGCCGGTCTGCACCGGATTAAACTCATTGTCTTTTATGTCGTTGCCGCTTTGAGCAAATGCGTGAGAAGCAAAGGCCGCAGCCGCTATGGTGCAAAGTGTTCTTGAAGTTGTCATGAATATTTAACGTGAAGACTGTTCGGTTTATTATTAAGGGTTGTGGGGTTGTTGAGTTGTGGGGTCACCTTATATTGAATCTGACGGATTCCTCTCCATTGATAAGGAGGCGCAGCCGGCAATTAGGGTTGACTTCAGGGCCGGTATCGGAGAGTCCGATAAGAAGAATATCGCCTGTCTTTATGGTATTGTCTCTGCTTATAGCCTCTATCGTCTCTTCCAGTTGCCCTTCGCTCTTGCACGGAGTATATTTGGATTCGAAGACAGCATCAGCAGATTCTATTATGATAGAGCATTCGCATTTAGGAATTTCATTGAACTCCAATTTTCCGAATCGCCCTATTGACAGACTTCTGTCATAACTGATGGCAGAAGTCCAAGGGAGACCTGAGGCTCTCATCGAGTCAAGCCTGTCGGCGGCCACAAACACGACAGCGGGAGCCACTGCGTCGACATATCTCCGAACAAACCTTTGGGCGATACCTTTACCAAGTTTGCCAATCCGTACTGCCAGGGCCGTTCTCGCTTCGAAGCGAGATGAAAAGTCAGGCACAAAGTAGGGATTGCCTCCCTGCAAGATTGCGGCAGGAGACAATAACGTCCATACCGGTCCGGATATACCATGGGAAGGTGTGTTCGATAGAAAATCGTCGACTATAGCGTATATTGTCATTTTGCAGGAATTGCTATTTTTTTGCTTTTCGTAGTTGCGAGCCCCTCTTCGTCTGTGATGGTAGCGCGGAGGTTGTAGATACCTGCCGGTAGTCTGTTGCCGTTGGAGTCGCTAAGGTCCCACGTCATAGAGAATGAGCTGTTGCTGTCGGCGTAAGCCTTTCTCTGTTGGCTCCACATAAGATTGCCGGAAAGATCAAAGCATTCCAAGCGGCTTTGTAGTGTGCAAAGTGCCCTATCGGTATTGACCTTTATATTCAGCTGATCAGTCTCCCTGCTATAGTATGATGTCATTTCTGTGACTTCCGGACGCAAGTTAAGTCCGACCTTAAAGCTTATTGATTCGCTTGAAGAGTTGTTGGCATTATCCCATACGGTGAGGGTCAGCTGATGTTCACCCGGTTCTATATTGAGAAGGGGATAAGCTATGCTTCCTTTGGTCTCGTCGTATGGATCCGGCTGGAAATATTGGCTGACATCATCAAAAATCTTGTTTGAGTCGAGCGTGAGGCTCATCTTGTGGCCTATACCTGCATCAGAAATGTTGATGCCGCTTTCATCGCTGACATATGCAATTGCGACAGGATTTGAGTGAACAGTAGTGTCTTTATGCCCGGATTTCGACCCTACGGCGAACGTCTCAATCACCGGACCTTCCGTGTCAACCGGAGAATTGTAATCGTAACCATAGACAAACAGTTTATCAGTAGATCCGTTGGCTTCGGCCTTCATAGTCGTATCATAAGCATAAAGCGATAAAAGAGCCGGAGAGAAATTGTTGGATATTTCAGACGGCATCAAAATTGTAGCAGCCCACTTGCCGTCGGTGGCTGTTGTGCTGCCGGTGGCAAGCTTGCTCGCCCGATCTTGATAGACCCTTGTCTCTCCTTTATCGCCCCAACCGTGGGTCTCTACGCTTGTCTCGGCATCAAATAGGGTATAGTGGACAGGCCCGTTGAAGTTTATGTCATTTCCTTCGCTATCGGTAATGCGTCCGGATATGCGCACAGCCGAGCGTGCCTGCACCACTGGGGCCTCTGAGTTGCTTTGCGCAAGAGGAAGACCGGCGATGCTGTCGATTTGAACATAATGAGTAGCTAACGGCATTCGCAATGCCGGATCGCCAAACAGGTGATAGCGCAACATGTTGTTGTCGGGAGTGGATGTCAGGTTTTTGCCCAATCTGACAATGTCGCCGAGTCGTTGACCTTTTCCGTCGGCTCCCCTTTGTGTCATCTGGTTGGAAATTGAATTGGTGATGTGGGCATTGTTGGTGATATATACCGTACGGCTGGGCGTTATCACAGCAATTGCGCCTCCGGCAGGGTTGGCCACCATTATTTCCGCACCGCTGACCTCTTCAGCATCCCATTTGCCGAAACTGCATGTGGCAGCATAGAGCACAGGAAGATATTGATTAGACATGTTGTTGATCTCATTCCATGTCAAGAGCTTCTCATGTGTCCATTCCTTCGGATTGGCATGCCCGATATAAGTAATGAGTGAAGTACCTTCCTTCTGCCATTTCATAAGCATACGCTGTTTTGCCTCGGGGAATGTCAGTCCGGATCCGGTCTGTTTCCTTTCATAAGCATCCAGATACAACCTTTCATAGGCATAGTTAGAGCCGGCCGGATTAGACATGAGATTGGTGATGGCTGATTGAGCCTGGTCAAGATGCTGGGCTGTGTCGCCGTCGTCGGCAATTACCATCACGTTGTTGCGCCATTTCCCATAGATAGGGTCGGTCATGTATGACTCAAGTTTGGCTGCTACAATTTCCGCTTCGTAAGCGGATGTGACAGTGTAGCGACCTACACCAACCAGCAGTTTGCGGTTGGACATAGGTCTTTCCGACTCCTCGTCTTCGAGCATTGCTATAAAATCGTCTGTGCTGAACGAAGTGGCCTCTGTCAGCGCATTGGGGGATTGCCATATCAATGTGCGCGGATAGGGTGCCTTAAGTGTTTCAGGATTCTTTGCCTTCTGATCGTAGGTAGGACGCCCCATGAGCAGGCAATATCCAAATTTACGCCCTACACTGTCGGTTTCGCTACGGTCATACCACATCTTGAGTAGTTTCCTGAATGCTGAAACGTCAGGATTACCGCTTGAAAACTCATTGTAGATCTTATCTGGCGAAAGAATATGGACAGTCATGCCATCATGCAGGCGGTGCAGATTGGCAATTCGTTCGGCAGCAGAGTAAAACTCGTCGGGTGTTATGATCACCATGTCCGGAGTGGGCATGGCATGTATGTTCTGATTGGCGGTCTTGAATCGCCCAGGAATCGTAGCTCCTTTCGCAGAAGGTTCAAAAGCAATGAATTCCCTGAGGCCGCTCTCTGAAATGCCGATTGTCAAGGTGTGATCGGAAGGATTGAAGTTTCCTTTCACTTCCTTTACATCCCAGGGCTTAGTGACATCCCAGACCACGGTCTGGTCAGAGGCACCGCTGATACGAAATGCCGAAGGGTACGATGGGGCCACCATAAAATGCAGCTTTGAGTCTCTCATGGAGAGAGACCTTTCGTACTCAACTTCGATCCAGTCTAACCGTGCGGTAGCCACTACACCTCCTTGCGAATATTCAATGCCGACAGTGAGCGAATTGCCAACACCTTGAGCATTCTTGGTAGATGTAGCTACGCGATAATATTGGTCGCTCGCTGTCGTCTGTGGGATCCGGTCATCGGCAGAGGCAGGAAGTCTCTCGCCGTTTGCGCTCACAATGAAGCTGCTGGGCGCACCGGAAGTGTTGGCGCCAAACTTCACGCGTATGTTGGCGTCCCCTGTGGCGTTGTCAGGAAGTTCGAAGCTGAAAGTCTGCGACTTATTGGCACGGAAGTCCTCTCCAAGATAGTCCCGTCCGGATGTGGCACACTGAAGCATATCTCGCTCATGTACGATCTGGCAAGTGAACGTATCTTCCACCGGCATTCCATCAGTCATGGAAAGGTCGATCACGGGAGTTGAAGATGACGGCTCTACGTCACTTAGAAAATAATATGAAGTCTCTCCATATGGGTTTATGGAGTGTTCGTATTTCATCTTTTGTCCGGAGTCGAGGGATGGGGCAATCGTGCCGGTGGCGAAGAATGTGATCGATCCATCGTCTTTTCTGAGCACAGGGACAGCCGGAAGATCATCCGGAAGGTCAGAAGAAAGTATTTCCGGTATCATCCGGCCTCCGTAGCCATACACATAGACACATTTCGGATCATTGAATCCGAAATTCTTAAGTGTCTGCCGGCTTAGAGTTTGAAGGCCTGGATTCGAGATGTCTATTTTTACCCAATTTCCCTTAGAAAGGACAGAAGAAGCTGCATAGCGATCAGGAGAAGCTGAAAGCGCACAGAATGCAGGCACGATGGCTAATGCAAAAGAAAGCGCTATCCTGCCTGAATATTTTGATGTAGATATTGATTTAAATAGTTTCACTTTTAATTAACGGATTTATTTCCTTTATATTGTTGCTTAGAGATAAAGTCAGACCATTCTTCAAAATTTCCACCGAATACGTTGAGATCTACGGCTCCTTTCGCTCCTTTAATGGAGCCTTTGTGGTTGTACTGCCAAAAGGTCCAGGGTTCTGCAATAGGGTCAGAGGAAAAAGAACATATCCATAGTGAATTTCCGGGAAATGAATCTGCCATGTATCTATAGTAGTCAGTCTTATTGCAGTAGAGAGTCGGTGCCAGCCCTCGGAGATTTATATATTCCACCATCTCTGCGATTCGTTCCTTAATTAGTTCATCATCGATGTCAGAGGGATTGCTCGATGTCTCTACATCAATAGCCACACCCATTTCAAGTTTACGGTCGCCGATGGCTTCAAGGAGATTGATAGCCTGCTCCACTCCATCTTTGTCAAACCTGAAGAAATGGTAGGCTCCTCTTTTAAGTCCCGCCTCGCCTGCCTTCTGATGATTGGATGAGAATTTCTTATCGCGGAAAGTGGCCCCTTCAGTAGCCTTGATCCATACAAACTGCACCCCATCGCGAGCCACAGCACGGAAGTCAATATTTCCATTGTGTGCTGAGATGTCGATACCAGCTACTGGGTACCTCTCTCTGTCGACATAAGGAGGAGTAGTGCGGAAGTTCAGCCATGCCGCATAGGCCGCCCATGTCAGCAGAGCCGCTGCCAGCAGGAAGCAGAGGAATATCGCTATGTCGGTCTTGCGAGTATTGATGTCGGCCAGTATTTTCATCCTTCTTTCTTCAATCATCTACAAAATTAATAATATTTGAGGGTCTTACCAAATCGAAAGAGGTAAAAATTCAGTAAATTCCAAAATTTTTATTAATTTTGCAGATGAAATTATGAAGTTGATTCGACTTATTTACGAATATATATTTAACTAAATAGAATTATGAAGAGAAAGATTCTTTTTATTAATCTTCCGCTATCTTTTTGGCGTGTCTTCCTTCATTCATCGTTCACGCTGCCCGCATCGATCCCTCTTCATGAAGAAAAATCCATTCGAATTGAAAATCGGCGAGTGTCCTTAAAAACTAAGATGACGAGCCAAAACCTGACGAAATGTTAATAAAAAAGTAAGTCGAAACAACTTCTATATTCTGTATAATAAATGGGAGAAGCTATATATCATATATTGGTGATTGCAGTGGCACTTATCGGAATGATTCGAGGCTTTAATGCCGGACTTCTGCGTCAGGTGTCCGGGGTGCTTGGTTTTGTCTTTGGTATAGTTGCCGCTCGTGCAATAGGTCCGGATTTTGCTGACTGGCTTGCTGGATGGTTTCCACAGGTATATCATCCTGTGGCAAAGACCTTCTTTGTTTCAATTCTCGGCTATGGAATCATATGGGGCCTCTGTATGTTTTTATTCTCAATGTTTACAGGAGTTCTCAATTTTATTCTTGGTTTTATTCCGGTGGGGATAGTGAACTCTATTGCAGGGGCAGCGTTTTGTCTGTTGAAATACCTTATGTTTCTCTCCCTGCTCTTTGATCTCGCTATCTGCCGACCGTTTGATTCTCCGCTGATGCATTGTGCCAGGCATGACGATGGAAATCTCGTAGATGGAGTGATCCGTCTCGCACCGGAACTGTTGGGGACGATGTCAGCTGAAGAGTATGTGCTTAAAGTTCAGCTTTGGGAGGCAAGGACGATTAGTTGACTTGTGGGGTCGTGGGATGAAGGATGGGAAAAGGTAATGGAATTTAATAAGAATTGAAAAAATAATATTAAGATATGCTATCAGTAAAAGACCTTCATGCTGAAATTGACGGCAAAGAAATACTCCGTGGCGTCAACCTTGACGTCAGACCGGGGGAAGTGCATGCAATCATGGGCCCGAACGGTTCGGGAAAATCTACCTTATCCATGGTGCTTGCTGGCAATCCTGCGTATACAGTGACGGGGGGTGAAGTGACATTCATGGGGAAAAATCTTCTTGATATGACCCCCGACGTGAGGAGCCATGAGGGACTCTTCCTTGGTTTTCAATATCCTGTTGAGATTCCGGGAGTGTCAATGGTCAACTTCATGCGCGCTGCGGTCAATGCCAAGCGCAAATACTTAAATGAGCCTCCTATGGGAGCTACTGATTTCTTGAAGCTCATGAGGGAGAAGCGTGCCATTGTAGAGCTTGACAATAAGCTTGCATCGCGAAGTGTCAATGAAGGGTTTTCTGGCGGAGAAAAAAAACGCAATGAGATATTTCAGATGGCAGTGCTTGAACCAAAATTGTCAATCCTCGATGAGACCGATTCAGGTCTGGACGTGGATGCTCTCCGCATAGTGGCTGAGGGTGTCAACAAGCTGCGCACTCCTGAAAACTCGGCGATCGTGATCACTCACTATCAGCGCCTGCTCGACTATATCAAGCCAGACGTGATCCATGTGCTCTATAAAGGGCGCATAGTCTATACTGGGGGGCCTGAGCTGGCTCTCGAGATTGAAGAGAAAGGCTATGACTGGATCAAGGCAGATGTAGATAGTCGTGATGAAATAAAAGGGGAGGCGTAGGTCATGGGTGCGCTTGATCAATATCTCGACTTATGGCAGGAGCATGGGGATCTGATCGACTCAAATGCCCCGGAAGTACTCAACTGCCTGCGTCCGGCAGCCGCCTCTTCGCTTATTGAGCAGGGGCTTCCTACACAAAAAGATGAGAATTACAGACATACGGATTTCGAAAAAATCCTATCACCTGACTATGGCATCAATTTAGGAAGAGTCAAGATAAACGTGAATCCTTCAGAGACCTTCCGTTGCGATGTGCCTATGCTGACCACATCCTTGTTCCTGATAGTCAATGATGCTTTTGCAGAGACATCGGGAAGTAGGACAGGACTTCCGGAAGGAGTAGATGTGATGTCGTTGTCAGCATATGCCCGGAGCAATCCTGACTTTATAGCTCAACATTATGGGCGACTCGCTGATATGGAGAATCCTATAGTGGCACTTAATACACTGTTTTGCCAGGATGGTGTAGTAGTAAGGGTCAGAAAAGGAGTTAAAGTAGAACCCACGATTCAGATCGTCAACATCTTCAATAATTCGACACCTCTTCTGGCTGCCCGAAGAGTGCTTATAGTGATGGAAGAAGATTCCGAAGCCAAAGTGCTTATATGCGACCATACGCAGACGGGAGATGTGGACTTCTGTTCGGTGCAAGTGGTGGAGATATATGCTTCTGAGCGAAGCAGGCTTGACTACTATGATCTTGAGGAAAGCACGAGAAAGACTTCGCGTCTCTCTTCGCTATGGCTCAAACAGGATGCGGATTCTGAGGTGCTTCTCGACTCGATGACACTCTACAATGGCACTACCAGGAATGAGTTTTTCACTCGCTTTGCCGGACGGCATGCGAGCCTGAGGATGCTTGGCATGGGAATAGAGGATGAATCTCGCAGGCTTGATACTTATTCCAGAATTTCTCATGATGTAGCAGAGTGCAACACAGATGAGCTTTTCAAGTATGTAGTAGACGATGAATCCATGGGGGCATTTGCAGGCTTGATTTATGTAGCAGAAGGTGCGTCAAAGACAGAGGCGTATCAGTCGAATCGTAATCTTGTGGGGAGTGAGAATGCGAGAATGCACTCAAAGCCTCAGCTTGAGATCTACAATGACGATGTGAAGTGTTCACATGGCACCGCCATCGGCCAGCTTGACGAGAAACAGCTTTTCTATATGATGACCCGAGGTCTGCCGGAGAGTCAAGCCCGGTTTATGCTCAAGCAGGCATTTATGAGCGATGTGATCGATGGCATATCCTTGCCTCCGTTGCGCGATCGGTTGAAGCTGATGGTTGAGCGTCGGTTTGCAGGTGAGCATACCGCCTGCGCCAATTGTAGAATGCATAATTGATAATCATGCATGCATAATTCATGCATAATTATTGAGAGTTGAAATCGAAAGGAAAGTATAAAGATGAATTATAATATTGAGGAGATTCGCGGGAAGTTTCCAATATTGTCAAAAATGATAGGAGGGAAGCAGCTGATATATCTTGATAATACGGCTACTTCGCAGACTCCACAGAGTGTAGTGGATGCGGTAGTGTCTGGCTATAATGATTTTAAGGCAAACGTTCACCGCGGTGTGCATACTCTTTCGCAGGAGGCAACGGAGCTTCAGGAAGAATGCCGGCGTCGAGTGCGCGACTATATTGGTGCATCTTCTACCGAGGAAGTGATCTTCACCCGAGGCACGACTGAAGGCATAAATCTTGTGGCTTCCTCTTTTGGGTCATTGTTTCCGAAAAATGGAGAGATAATACTAACGGTGATGGAGCACCATGCCAACATAGTGCCATGGCAACTTCTGCAGAGCCGTAGGCCTGACCTTAAGATAAAGGTGGTCGACATCGACGACCGTGGGGTTCTTCTTCTCGATCAGTATCATTCTCTCTTCAATGAGCATACCTGTATGGTATCATTTTGTCATGTGTCTAATGTGCTTGGAACTGTGAATCCTGTAAAGGAAATGGTAGCATATGCTCACTCCAAGGGAGTGCCTGTGCTGGTAGACGGTGCGCAAGCCGTCCCTCATATGCATGTGGATGTAGCAGACCTTGACTGTGACTTCTATGCTTTTTCTTCACATAAAATGTATGGCCCTACAGGAATTGGAGTTCTCTATGGTAAGAAAGAGCATCTGCTGCGTATGCCTCCCTATCAGGGAGGGGGGGAGATGATAGCGCATGTAAGTTTTGAGGGTACCACATTTGCTGATCTTCCCTTCAAGTTTGAGGCCGGTACTCCCGATTTTGTCGGCATTGGAGCTTTTCCTAAGGCACTTGACTTCATAAGGGATACGAATATTGAAAATATTGCCGCCCATGAGCAAGAGCTGCTGGAGTATGCGGAGTCGAAGATGCGTGAGATTCCGGGAATGCGGATATTTGGTAATGCTCCTCATAAGAGTGCAGTGATTTCTTTCCTTGTGGCCGACATCCATCATTATGATATGGGTATGCTTCTTGATAAGCTTGGAGTGGAGGTGCGTACGG
>CAYSMP010000134.1:0-11356 GCA_964432215.1 uncultured Sangeribacter sp. | reverse complement strand
GACGGATAAACATGTTGGTCACGAAGTGAGCCTGCCATGCAACCTCAACGATGAAGCGAACTTTGAGACGGGTTGCAGCGTTTGCGCCGCAGAAGAGATCCACTACATAGAGTTCCTTGTCTGAAAGCTCGTCGATAGCGATCTTCTTGAGCTGATCCCATACTTCAGTGGAGATGGGCTTGTTGTCGTTGGGATACTCGGGAGTGTTCCACCATACAGTGTTTTCTGTAGTGGCATCTTTCACGAGATATTTGTCTTTAGGACTGCGGCCGGTGTAAACGCCGGTCATAACGTCGATAGCGCCGAGGCTTGTGGGGATACCCTTCTCATAGCCTTCGAGACCCGGTTTTGTTTCTTCGATGAAAAGCTGATCATAGCTGGGGTTGTGAATAATTTTCTTCACCCCTTTGATCCCGTAGCGGGACAAATCTAACTCTGCCATATTGTCAAGTTAATATTTTTGGGTTTATTGTATCTCTTTTTTCGACCATCATGACACAGGTGGTCATAATGATAACAATCTTCTCCTTATTTTTGCGACAAAATTAATGAAAAAATACCATTTCAGCAAATCGAATCCGACAAAAAGGACTAATCTTAATGATTTTTAACCACTATCGTCTCAAGAGTAACCACTCAGCTATCTTACATTGTTGTCTTCCTCAACCGGGGAAGCGCAATTTCCCTCTGTCGACCCCTCTGTGTGAGATTTTCTTTTGCCAAATTAGGTTCTTACCTGAGCAATCACCCCAAGAGTGTAGAAGAGCAAGGGCTTACGACAAATATTTATTGGCACTTTGAGGATTTTTGATTAACTTTGCGTTATGAAAAAGGAAAAGTTTTCTATTAAAAAGAGGGCACGATCGTTCGTGTATGCCTTCAGCGGAATTGCCACGTTGCTGCGCGACGAGCACAATTCCCGCATACATATGTTTGCCATGGCATGTGTCATCGTATTTGGATTTATACTTGACATCTCTTCCATTGAATGGTGTATAGTAGCGCTGTGTTGTGGAGGGGTACTTATGGCTGAGGCCATGAATTCGGCTGTAGAAGCGATTGCCGACCTTGTAAGTCCCGAATTTCACCCACTCATAAAGAAGGCAAAAGATGTGGGAGCCGCCGGTGTCCTGATGATGGCCATCGCCGCAGCGGCTGCAGGTCTTATAATCTTCTTTCCGAAGGTTGTGGAGTGGTTGGGTTGGTAGGTTGTGGAGTTGTTGGGTTGTGAGTAGGGATAAGGGGGATTTTACATTGGAACTGAATTGTGAATTATAATTAATGTTTTGATTAAAAAATGATAGCGATAATAAACGGTCCCAACCTGAATATGCTCGGACGTAGGAATCCAGCTGTCTATGGCAACAAGACATTCGAGGACTTCCTTCCCGAGGCTGAAGACCTTGTACTCGAACTCACTGACGGACAAGGGTCGCTGGAATATTTCCAGTCAAACAACGAAGGCGACATCGTAAGTCGAATCCAGGAACTGGCTTTCGACCCTGTTTGCCAAGGAATAGTGATCAATCCTGGTGCTTACGCTCACTATTCTTATGCTATACACGACGCCGTAGAAATGTCGCCGGTGCCGGTGATCGTAGTGCATATCTCAAATATTCATGCACGCGAAGAGTTCCGGCATAAGGATGTTGTGGTCGGAGCCGCTAAAGGGACCATTTGCGGACTCGGGCTTGATGGATATCTCCTGGCTATAAGAGCACTCCTAAAATGAGCATGAACTACGAGATCGACTCTTCCCTCGATTCATACATAGATTCGCACATATCACCGGAACCCGATCATCTGCGTCGTCTTACACGTGAATCACATTTGCGGCTGATCAACGGGCGGATGGTATCGGGCCATCTTCAGGGGCGCCTGCTCAAAATGCTCACACAGCTATGCGCACCAAAATTGGCAGTGGAACTCGGTACCTTTACCGGATACTCCGCACTCTGCATCGCAGAAGGATTACCTGAAGAGAGTAAGCTTGTGACAATAGAAGTAGACGACGAACTGGAAGACTTCATCCGCCGCCAACTCGACTCATCTCAATACGGTAGAAAGGTTGAACTCCGAATAGGTTCGGCCATAGACGTTTGCCGGGAATTTGAAGATTCATCGGTCGATATGATATTTATCGATGCCGATAAACGCCAGTATCCCTCCTATCTTGGGGAAGCCGCACGCATGCTGCGCCCCGGCGGACTTATCATTGCCGACAACACTCTCTGGTCAGGCCATGTATGCGACCCTTCTTATGAAAAGGATCCTCAGACTCGAGGAGTCAGAGAATTCAACGAAAAAGCTATATCCTTACCAGGCTTTGAGACGGTAATACTCCCCATCCGCGACGGCATCACCCTCCTTAGAAAAAATGCATAATAAAACCATTTAAACGCATAGTGCGTTATTTAGATAGCAGTCGAAATTCATACGACTGATAATTATGAATTAGGCATTATGAATTATGCATTAAATAAGAAATAACTATGGAATCGAAAAGACAAGCCAAGATATCAAGACTCATTCAAAAGGAACTCAGTGAGATTTTCCGCCGTCAGACTGCGGCTATGGGAAATGTGCTCGTATCAGTAAGTGCGGTCCGTGTATCGCCTGATCTCTCAATTGCCAAAGCATACCTAAGCATATTCCCACCGGAAAAGAGCAACGAAATTCTGGAAAATATCAAGAAGCAAAGCAAAACTGTAAGGTATGAACTTGCCCAAGCCGTAAAGCAAGTGCTTAGAAAATGCCCGGATCTCGCTTTTTATCTTGACGATTCTCTTGATTATGCAGAGAATATTGACAGATTATTGGCAAGCGATCCCATAAAGGGCACCGCCGACGACTACGTAGACCCCGACGATCTAAAAAACAAGCACTAAAAGACTAAAACTCAAGACTGAAGACTCAAGACTGAAGACTCAAGACTGAAGACTCAAGACTCAAAAGTGAAATCAATACCTTTTGTCATAGCTTTGCGGTATCTTTTCGGAAAGAAATCGCATAGTGCTGTCAACGCCATCGCGTTTGTATCGGTGGCAGGGGTCGCTGTGGCCACTGCCGCCGTGGTGTGTGTATTGTCAGTGTTCAATGGTTTTCAGTCCGTCCTGACGGAGCGAATGGATACCCTTTCACCCGACCTCATGGTAACCCCAAAGGAAGGGAAGACCATCGCCAATGGAGACTCTTTGGCTTCTGAAATAGGGAAAATCAAGGGGATATCAGTGGCCACGCCTACCCTGACCGACAATGCCTTGGGATTCTACAATGGAAGGGAGACTCCGGTGATGCTGAAAGGTATCATTCCGGAAGAGTACACTAAGGTCACTGCTATCGATTCTCTTCTCTTGGCCGGAGGCAAGACGCTGCAGGAAGCAGAAACTCCAAATCCTGCCCTGCTATCTATTGGATTAGCCTATAAGCTTTCTATCTACGACTTCGAGCAGCCTCTTATGGTGTTTGCTCCCAAAAGGACAGGGAGATTCAATCCTGCCAATCCGGCGGCAGCATTCGTCATGGACTCTGTATATGTCTCCAATGTATTTCAATCGTTGCAGGATACATACGACGAAAATTGCATCTTTACCGACATCTCTTTAGTAAGGGATCTTCTGCTCTACGACCGCGAAGCCACCGCTATAGAAATCAAGGTAGACAACGGAGCTGATGCAGATAAACTTCTCGAACAGATATCGGCAGCTATCGGACCGAGATATACTGTAAAAAACAGGTTCATGCTGCAAGAAGTAAATTTCAGGATGGTGCAAATTGAGAAATGGATGACTTTTCTGCTGCTCTTCTTTATCCTTGTCATCGCTTCATTCAATATAGTAAGCACCCTTTCGATGTTAGTCCTTGAAAAGCAAGACTCTATGCAGACCATGTCGGCTATCGGCATGGACAAAAGGCAGATATCAAATGTCTTCCGATGGGAGAGCGTGCTTGTATCGCTTATCGGAGCTATAATAGGACTCGCCTTAGGAGCCACTCTTTGTCTGCTTCAAGAGAAATTCGGATTTATCTCTATAGCAAATGGCAGTGTTAATGAAATTCCCATGGCTTATCCGGTGAAACTCGAAGCTATGGACCTTCTCATCACTATTGCGCCCATTGCATTTATTACTGCCATATGCGCATGGGTAGCAGGTTCATTCGCAAAATCCAGAATGAATAATTAGTGTATATTAATTGAATTTTGTCTTTTTGCTACAAAAAAAATTTCTTGAGTATTGTTTATTTGCGATTTTTATCTTAACTTTGCAAAGAAAAGTCGCATGTAAGGCAACTGAGACATAGTTTCATGCTGAAAATTGCGAGAACCTCTCTGCTATTAAATAATTCGAACTAAATCTAAAAACAAGACAACAACAAACATGGAAAAGGTCGACAATCTTGACAGAAAGATCCTGAACATCATCATGAACAACGCACGCACGCCTTCTAAAGACGTTGCAATCGTATGCGGCGTATCTCGCGCGGCAATCCACCAGAGAATCCAGCGTCTCATCGAAATGGGTGTAATCACCGGTTCTGGCTACGACGTAGACCCGAAGAAACTCGGCTACAATACCTGCACATACGTAGGTGTCAAGCTTGAGAAAGGTTCCATGTACCGCGGCGTAGTTGCCGATCTTGAGAACATTCCTGAAGTTGTGGAGTGCCACTTCACCACAGGCCCGTACTCTATGCTAATGAAAGTGTTCGCTCGCGACAACCAACACCTTATGGAACTTCTCAACGACCGTATCCAGCATATCAAGGGCGTCACTGAGACTGAGACACTCATCTCCCTTGAGCAGTCCATGAACCGTCAGATCAAACTCGAGACAGACGATGCAAAATAAAAAAACTACTATCTACACTATAGTGGCGGCTCTGCTTTTGGCAGTGGTCGCCTTTATGTTTTTCTTCCCTGACGCTATGGAAGGAAGAGTGCTCCAGCAGCACGATATCCAGCAAGGGCTCGCCAACGGACACGAACAGCAGGTATTCAAGGCAGAAACAGGGGAAAGCACACGATGGACCAACTCTCTCTTCGGAGGAATGCCCACATTCCAGATATCTCCTTCATATCCGGCCAACGACTTACTGACCTGGATTCAGAGTGTATATTTCCTCGGCCTTCCATCTCCGGCCAACCTGCTTTTCGGCATGATGCTTGGATTCTTCATCATGTGCCTCTGCATGAAGATGCGGTGGAGCGTGGCCCTATTTGCCTCTCTGGCATGGGGATTTTCATCCTATTTCATCATAATAATCGGTGCGGGACACATATGGAAGTTCCTGACCCTTTGCTACATACCTCCTACAATAGGAGGTGTCATACTGGCCTACAGAGGGAAATGGCTTGCTGGCGGAGCCCTTACCGCACTCTTCTCGGCTATGCAGCTTATGAGCAATCATCCTCAGATGACCTACTATTTCCTCATCGTAATGGTAGCCATCGCTATCGCTTGGCTATTCATTGCAATTAAGGAGAAGACTGTCGGGAAATGGTGTATCGCAACGTGCATCCTCATCGTATGCGGACTTATCGGTGTGGCTGCCAACTCACCGAGCCTTTATAGCTCACTTGAATACAGCAAGGAGACTGTTCGCGGACGTGCTACCGACATAACCGACCCCAACGCCCGGGCCGCAACCGGTATGGACAAGGCAGCTATTACAGCTTGGAGCTACGGCATTGATGAGACGTGGAGCCTCTTGATACCAAACGTAAAGGGAGGCGCGACCCTTAAACCGACAGCCGGAGAAAACCGTATGCTCAGCGTAGCAGAGACAGATATGGGCAGCGACCGATATCTGAGTCAGGAAGAGATGCAGTTCGCCGGACAGTTCCCACAGTATTTCGGCGACCAGCCAATGACAAACGGACCGGTATACGTAGGTGCTTTCGTGCTTCTGCTTGCTATTCTTGCTATGTTCGTAGTGGAAGGCAAGTGGGAGTCCCCTATGAAATGGGCTTTATTCGCCTCTACGATCTTTACTATCATGCTTAGCTGGGGGCATAATTTCAATGGCCTTACCGACTTTATGATTGATAATTTCCCGGGCTATAACAAGTTCCGCACAGTCAGCTCCATTTTGGTGGTGGCTGAGTTCTGTATCCCGCTTTTGGCAGCACTCTGTGTGCGCCAGATCATCAAGACTGAGAATTTCTTCAGCAACAACAAATGGACTGTCATCTGCGTTATGGGTGGCGGAGCAGCAATATGTCTGCTCGGATGGTTGTCGCCTTCATTATTTGGAGAACCCTTCTCATCTTCCGAACTAGGCTATCTCAAAGAAGCAGGAGCCTTTAGCAATCCTGCTTATTCCAATGTGATGAAAGGAATAGAGGCCGGACGTCTTGGACTCGTATCTACCGATGCCATGCGTTCACTTATCTTCATCATCCTTGGATGCGCCTTGCTTTTCCTCTGGGAGAAAAAGATTATCAAAAATGCATCTGTATGGGCATGTTGCCTTGCAGCACTCGTTTTGGTCGATCTATATACCGTAGACAAACGCTATGTCGACTCCGACAATTTCCTTACCGCTGAGAGCGACGAGGCAGCATTCGTGCCAACAGAGGCGGATCTCGCCATCCTTCAGGATAAGAGTAACTATCGAGTGATGGATATCCCAGGCTTCTCCTCAGCTCGGAGCAGCTATTTCCACAAGACTATCGGAGGATATCACGCTGCCAAACTGACGCGCTACAACGACCTTATTGAGCATCAGATATCCAAAGGAAATCCTTTCGTGCTCAATATGCTCAATGCTAAATATTTCCTTTCAGATGGCGGATACAGCGAAAATCCTGATGCATTCGGCAATGCATGGTTTGTCGACACTCTGACATATGTAGGAAGTTCACGCGAAGAAATGGATGCTCTTTCCAGTCTCAAAAACCGCAATACGGCAGTAGCCGATAAGAAGTTTGCTGATGTCATCGGTACGCCCCTACCAATTGCCGCAGGCGACACCATCTATGAGACATCTTATGCTCCAAACAAGTTGACATATAAGGCCCACACCGCAAAAGGAGGAGTTGCTCTATTCTCAGAAGTGTATTTCCCGTGGGGATGGAAGGCGACTGTCAATGGCAAGGAAACACCGATTGGGCAAGCCGACTATGTGCTCCGTGCCCTCCGACTCCCGGCCGGAGACTCGGAAATTGTCATGACTTTTGATCCGGAACCCGTCAGAAAAGCAAATGCAGTCTCGATAGCATCCGTCATACTAATCTATATGCTTAGCTTAGGAGCCATCGTTAAATGGATATTTTCAAGGGTGAAAAACCAAGGTAGATTGAACGAAAGTCAAAATCAAGGTTAGTAAAGACCCACTCTGCCAATTATGCATTATGAATTATGCATTAAATTACCTTAAAAGATGGCGCCATACCCATGGGTATGGCGTTCATTCCCCTTTGGCGTTCCGTATTGTCAAGGATTGCATACATCCCGACAATCGCTACGGATTCTATTGCGATGCATATCTTGACTTCGAATATCACGAAGATCACCGTGGCTTACGCCGTGCCCGCATGATCATACGCCTGTTGAATCTCCTACGGCCATCTCACGTATGGATGCCCGATGCCGACAAACGCATATTGACTGCCATCAGAATGGTGATGCCTAAACTGAGAGTTTCTACCCAAAAGGAATGCCCCAAAGAAACCGATTTCATCATCACCTTCCATAATCGGGACACCGAATTATTATGGAAAAAGATCTACCCAAAAAAGGAATGCGGTATGCTGAGCTTCGTTTCATCCTCCACAACTCCGGAAGGCGTAACTCTTGAAATCGAATCTAAAGACTTCCGTATCCTACTTTGCCGTCCAGGAATGCAGCGACTAAAGTATGAGGTATAGTCTTAAAATAATGAAAAACTATGACATCGCTACAGGATTTCGAAGCATATCTCTCACTCGAACGCGGTATGTCCGGCAATACTTGCGAGGCATACGTGTCTGATGTGTGCCATCTTCTGGAGTATCTGGAAGATGAAGGCTTAAATCCAACTGAAGTTGCTGAAAAAGACCTCCATAGTTTCCTGACAACACTTCGTGATCTTGGTATTGGACCGCGCAGCCAGGCCCGTATCCTTTCCGGAATAAAGAGCTATTACAAATTTCTTAAACTTACAGGCGCTATAGACACCAACCCTACCGATCTTCTTGAATCCCCACGGCTCGGACGGCACCTCCCTGAGGTGTTGAGTACTGCGGAAATAGACATGATGATCGACCAGATTCCTGAAGACAAAGAAGAGTCTCTGCGTAATCATGCTATAATCGAGACCCTTTATGGAAGTGGCCTGCGAGTGTCGGAACTGACAGATGCGCGATTGTCGAGATTAAGTTTTGATGATGGCTGTATGATCGTGGAAGGCAAAGGAAGTAAACAACGCATCGTGCCTGTTTCCCCGGTAGCTTTGGATCTGATAAAAGAATACATCCCTCAAAGAAGCCGCCTTAACATAAAAAAAGATTCCCAAGATATAATATTCCTTAACCGTCGTGGAGGAAAAATGTCAAGAGTGATGGTCTTCTACATTATACGGGATCTCGCAGCAGCAGCCGGCATACTAAAGACTGTCTCACCTCACACCCTCAGGCATAGCTTCGCAACCCACCTTCTCGAAGGGGGCGCCTCCCTTCGCGTAATCCAGGAACTCCTCGGCCATGAATCGCTTGAGACCACCGAAATCTACGTCCACCTCGACCGCTCCCGACTGAGGAAAGAACTCCTCACCCACCACCCCCACTACCGTCGCAATAATTCCTAATGCATTATAAGTCGTTAATAGGAATCCTTGAAGTTGTTTGTATAGATCATTTTTTTTTCGTAAATTTGCATTAGAAAGTGCAGAAAAATGTAAAATCAAACACAAATCTGCACTTAATAGTGTATTTTATGAAAATAGAACGAGAAATAATTGAACGGTTCATTGAATGGAAAGACCATGATGGACGCAAACCTATACTTCTTAAAGGGGCGCGCCAAATTGGAAAGACATGGGTAATAGAGGAATTCGGTCACAGATGTTTCGAATATACCGTAAAATTCGACTTTGACCGACAGCCGGAACTTAAATCTGTTTTCGAAGCCAGTAAAGAACCGGTGCGCATACTCAAGGAACTTTCTATTTTTAGCGAGGTTCCTATTGAACCGGGAAAACATTGATTATATTTGATGAGATACAAGAATGTGAAGCCGCTCTCAACAGCTTAAAGTATTTCTGTGAGGATGCTCCGCAATACCACATTATTGCTGCCGGTTCACTTTTAGGAGTAGCTGTTAAGAAAAAAAATATGAAAGTCCCTGTCGGAAAGGTCAACATTATACGCATGTATCCTATAACATTCAAAGAATTCCTTAGAAGCAGCGATAAAAGGACTTTTGATTACATTGAATCTCTAACTGAAATTAATCATCTTCCTGAAATTATCCTCAATAAACTTGCAACTGAATACAGACGATATCAAGTATGTGGGGGGATGCCCGAGGCTACTGTCGCTCTTCTGGAGAATAAAGGTACTCAAGAAATAGACATGGTGCTTCAGGACATTCTTGATTTATACGAACTTGACTTTGCCAAGTATGCTAAAGCCCAAGAAATACCGAGAATTAGGGCTCTTTGGCATTCTCTACCCACTCAACTTGCCAAAGAAAACCGAAAGTTCATCTATAAGGTGATAAAGACAGGTGCCCGCTCAAAGGACTACGAAGATGCCTTGATGTGGCTTGAAGACGCAGGTATGATCTATCGAGTGTATGACATCAGCAAGCCAGGTTTCCCTTTGTCTGCCTATCAGGAATCCGATGCATTTAAAGTATATGGAAATGACTGCGGACTGATGAGAAAATTGGCAAATCTTCCTGCGTCGATTATTATGAGTCCGATAGCTAACTATACAGAATTCAAGGGAGCTTTGGCAGAAAACACCGTATTGGAATGTATGAAACCTATTTTGGATACAGACCAAAACTATTATTGGACATCTGATGGAAGAGCGGAAGTGGAATTCGTAGTGCAATGGGATTCATATATAATTCCCATTGAGGTGAAGGCTGCAGACAATATATCAGGAAAAAGCCTCGCCGTATACAATAAGAAATATGACCCGGAATTACGTGTAAGATTCTCTATGCTTAACCTGCAATATAATGGAGGACTCCTTAGTGCTCCTGCTCCTCTTTCATCTTGGTTTAATAAGTTGATGGATCTTCTCGCTACTTCCACCCCATTAGTAATATAGTATCGTATGGCTGATAATTATCTTGAGAAGCGGATGGAAGAACTGCGTAGCGGTAAGCTGGCGGTAAAAGGTAGAGTGCCGGGGATACGCCCTAATGGTCAGCGTGTGCTCGTAGTTGGCGGCACCAAAGGGGAAGCACTTGAAAAGGTGCTGCAATTTCGCAAGAAAGGGTATCGCGTAGCCGTCTTCGATTCCGACGAAAAGGAAAGGAAAAGAATGGCATACGAGAATGGCATACGCTTCCATCGCGTCGACTTAAACAACGACGAAGCGCTGGCCACCGAAATAGAATCCCTTCTCAAAGCATGGCGTAATATCGATATCGTCGTTGGAGATGCAAATTTGTGTGCAGAAATCAGCCAATGCATCGCAAAATGGCGGAAATCAATGCCAATCCCTGACCTTTCCCAACCACAAATTGTTATATTAAGTAGCTCGCAAAAATTAATGATATGATAAATGCGAGATAATCTTGAGGCAGCTTGGCTGCGGAGAGAAGGAGCTTAGCGAGCTAAGCGACTGAACGACAATGACAAGATGGCCAAGATTAGCCGCAGTTATCATATCAAGACCCTTGCTGTTGCTTGGTTAATATATGTCGTTTAATTTTTGTGAGCTACTTAAGTATAAATAGCATAATCTTAAGAGTGCATTGTCGTTTGATTTTCCGTAACAGATAATTGTGCATTATGAATTATGAATTATGCATTATGAATTAATTATAAGTATTATGGAAATAGGAGATAAATTCCCAGATGTCCTTGGAGTAGACGCACAAGGAAAAGAAGTGAAGTTGAGTGATTATCCAGGCAAGAAATTCGTATTGTATTTCTACCCGAAAGATAACACTCCAGGCTGTTCAGCCGAAGCTTGCAGCCTCAACGACGGTCTTGACGAATTGGCAGCAAAAGGCTATCAGGTGATCGGTGTGAGCAAAGACTCAGCAGCAAGCCATGTGAAATTTGCCGACAAATTCGGTCTGAAATTCCCTCTCGTAGCTGATACAGACACCACTCTCTGCCAACTTGCCGGAGTATGGCAAAAGAAAAAGATGGCAGGACGCGAATACATGGGTATCGTCCGCACCACCTTCCT
>CAYSMP010000133.1:0-11366 GCA_964432215.1 uncultured Sangeribacter sp. | reverse complement strand
CAACTTGCGTTGATCCATTTGCAAATTTAAGAAAATATTTTGGAACTGAAAAATTTATTTCATGGTTTCTTCACACATAGCGGGCTGGCCTTGAGTTATGTATTATTAAATTTTACCATATTTAATTGCGTTATAGTTATTTGATGAATAAATTCTGATAGTTTTCTTCTCCGAGAATTGTACGTAGTTCTTCTTCAGATATGAAGTTTCCGGTGTTACCCTCAAAGGTATTCCAACGAGAAGTGATAGATGCAATCTTATTATCTGGAGTTACTTCGACTGCTATAAGCGAATAACCGTACCTATCTCGAGGGAATCCTTGTCCTAGTATGCAGGGTATGTCATACCAGCATTTGTTTTTACATACATAGAAGCGGTTGCCGTTGGCTGTATATTCATTGAATGATTCTTCTGAAATTACTATGCACCAAGATGCCCCTTCGAAATATTCATGTGCTTCTTCGTAATTCTTTAGAGCATCAATAGAATAGTGGAATGTTATTTCTCCTTCTTCTACTTTGTTCATAGGTGCAATACCGAGGATTTGGCTGACAGTGTCCGGATCATCGTCATTAAATGTATTGTCAAAAAAATCATATGCCGGTGTCTGATCGATTATTTTTAGCAATATGCGGACTCTACTCACATCGTCGGGATTCTCAATGTCTATTTTCCCAGTGTTATTCCACAATAAGACACCAATGCCAAACTTGCACAAGCGTGTGTCGAGTTCAGGGAAAAGTTCTAAGTACTTATCCACTTCGTTGGTTAGACTGACTTCATTGAACCACCATTGTAGATACTTACGGCGTTCTTCGCTTGTTGTTGGAAATTTTTCCATATTCGTGAGGTCTATCGGGTGAATTTTAACTCGCCTCGTTCTCCGTAAACGTAAGTTAACCCTCCTCTACGGATAACGACGGTAGAAGTGGTATAGCTTTGAAGCTCACCGCTGTTGGTCCACATAAGACCGTCATTGGAGTTATAAACATAAATTAAGGATCCTCTTTGTTCTACATAAGCTATCATAATTTTTTTACACTAAATTCGTGTCGTGCGCAACTTTTAAATAATATATACTGTTATTTAGTTGATGGTCAGACTTTGAAAATTCAAAGTCTCACAACGATCAGTTTGCGTTTCAATCGCTGAGCTTCGCGAATGGAGTGGAGCGTCCCACGGGAGTCAGAAGTCGGGAACGCAACCACGGTCGAAGCCTCTGTGACAATCTGGGTATTCCGTTTCAGCGTGGCATGCTTGCCATAGACGGAATATTGCGGAGCAAACTCCATGTAAGGGATATGATGGCGGGCGGCGAAGATTTTGGCGAAGGTATCAACACCTTTAGCACCGCCGGAAATCACCATTTCAACTTTTGAAGGGTCGATTTTCTCCAAAAGAAGATTCTCCCATTCTTGATAAGACACTCCCGGATTACGGGAGCCAACGATTCCTAATCTCATTTATTCTTTCTTATTGGTTACGTCTCTTAATACGAAGAAGAAATTTTATTTCGATAATATTTTAAAAAATTATTTAAATACCTAAAAATAAGAAAGATATTTATAAATACAATTTTGTATAATATTATAAAAGTAGTAAGAAAAACTTTTTAAGTAATAAGATGTTTCTATGAATAGATCATATTTCGTGAAATAGTATTATGAAAATGACATTAAAAAACAGAATTGCCCAGTCGCTTGAGGTTCTTGATAATTGCAAGTCTCGAGGGTGTATGCATTCGAATGATGTGGAGGTCGTGTTTTATGCAGCAAGGATACTCGGATCAAACTTAAGCAGACGTTATAACAAAATTCTTATGGGAAGGAATGCTCTCCCGTTATGGTGGTATGACAACTCTAAACTTTGTGACTGCACAATAAATTTCGGTTTGAAGAGAGGCTTCATCAAAGTGGTTGAATATTCAAAGGAGGAATATTCTATAACTTCAGGAAGAGTGAAAAATCTGATGGGTATTCTAAATGAAAAAAGTCGAGAATTTTTTGGGATTATAAACTATCACGCAGATAAAGAAAAACTAATTAGATTTCTCCGCAAGCTCAATAACCAGCGAATGGTTTATGAGGAAATGACCGAATCCGAAATCTACGATTTCAGTTTTGACATGGTGTATGAATTAGTTAATGAGTTCTCATTGTCTAATGAAACGCTGGCTCTATCTTTCTTGATAATGTATTGGATTCAGTGGGAATCAAAACTAATTCCGCTTGCTTTGAGATGTGACAAAAATGATTTTCTTAAAGTGCTCTACAATCATTCAGAAGAGACGCTTATTGAAAAGGAGGGGAAAAAGAAGTTTCGTTTGTTTATGCGCAAAGTGCTGGATTTGCATCTTAGGGTATTTATTCGGAATGAGACTAAGGATAGCGAAATAAAACCTACTTCACGTGATCGTATTCTTAACTTAATTAAAGATAATCCCACGTTTACGGCTAAAATGATTGCCGCAAATCTTGGATTATCAGTCCAGGCGGTTCAAAAACAAATTGCTATTCTTAAGAAAGAAAAACGACTTAAGCGTATCGGTCCCGACCATGGGGGGAGATGGATGATTAATAATAAAAATTTGGAAGGCTGAATGATTTTCATTAAATTTGTAAAAAAAATTACTGTTATGAAAATCAATACTATCAAGGCAGCCATAATTTTAGCTATGGTAGCAGTGACAGGGCTGTGTGCATGCTCGTCAAAATCAAGAGAGAACAAGGGGGAAGAATCTTCCGACGGTAAGTCAATCATTTGTTATTTCTCTGCAAGCGGAGTGACTGCTAAAGCGGCTCAGAGAATAGCAGATATTACGGGATTTCCTGTTTATGAGATCATACCAGAAGCTATATATACTGAGGCTGATCTTGATTGGCGAGATTCGTTATCGCGCAGCTATGTAGAAATGCATGACTTCTCAATCCGGCCCGCTCTTAAGGATTCTGTCACAGATCTTTCGGAATATTCGGTTGTATTCTTAGGTTATCCCAACTGGTGGAACACTCATCCGACTGTAATAAATACGTTTATTGAGTCAAATGATCTTAAAGGTAAGACAATAGTTCCTTTTATGACTTCCGGCGGAAGCAATATCATCAATAGCGAGCAAAAGCTCCGTGAGCAATATCCCGACCTTACATTTGCCAAAGGGCTCCTCATGAACGATGTTTCTGACGAAGATATCGAAAAATGGGTAAAGGAAGTAGAGAAATAATACTTTAAAAAAGAAAAAATATTTCATTCCGATTGTATTTCATTCCGATTGATTGAAGGAATGCTTCTACGAGGGGCACGAGTAGATCGTGTCCCTTTGTATTACTCTTATAAAGAACGCGTAAGGTTAACTTATCGATTAGAGACCATACAACTTACATATATGAAAGATGAATTTGAAACCTCATTGCTCCACAAATTTGTAAAGTCGCTGGGTTTATCTCATGAAACATCAGAATATTTTTGTAGTTTAGGAAAAATTGTCCACCTTGCAAAAGGTGAGAGTTTTGTTATGCAGGGTTATACTTGTAAATATTTAGGTGCTGTTTTATCTGGTAATTTCAGATTTCAGTATTGCGATGAAGAAGGCAATGCCAGGACAGTGGGTTTCAATTCTAATGGCTTTATAACTGAATACCATTCTTTATTGACAACTACTCCGGCTAAATATTCAGTCATAGCCATTACTGAGGCCATTATTTTTAGGTTTTCTCGGCAACAAGTTCTGGATTTTTATGAGATTAATATGGAGACCCAACGATTTGGTCGGCATATAGCTGAACAACTTTTTTTTCATAGAGATAGCCTGTTGTTTGCATTCCGTTGTGACTCAGTTGAGACGCGATACAAGAAACTAATAGAAACAGTTGATTTCAAAATGAATTCTTTGTCATTAAAGGATATGGCATACTTGATTGGAGTTACACCGGAAACGATAAGCCGATTAAGACGTAAACTGCACAAATCTGATGACTCTTGATTTTTGTCAAGAATGGATGCAGAAATATATCATAATTTTGCGGTCTAATACTTATGACAATGAAATTATTATCAATTATTTCTGCAATTTTAGGCTGCATGATGATGCCACAATTCGTTGCTGCGCAATATGTTCGAGGACAAGTAATCGAAGAAATTTCCAAAAATCCCATTCCGGGTGTATTAATGAAATGTTATCCGGATTCGGTATATTGTTTTACTGATTCACTTGGCTATTTTAAGTTTGAAGGAGTAAAACATAATAGAATTGATATTGAAGCGCAATGCATTGGATATGATGATGCATTGTTGTCGCAGATTTTGACCACATCTTCTAAGGATTTGGTAGTGACCATAGAGCTCAAGGATAAATCTAATGAATTAGGTGAAGTGGTAGTAAGTGCCCGACATCCAAAAATGCTGCCTCAAAATGAGATGGCTTTGACAAGTTCACGTTCTTTTTCTGTAGAAGAATGCAGACGCTTTGCCGGAGGCTTAGATGACCCTGCACGAATGGTTTCTAATTTTGCAGGTTGCGGGCCAACTTCAACGGGATCGAATGCTATAATAGTCAGAGGTAATGCTCCATCAAGTGTATTATGGAGATTAGAGGGGATAGATATTCCATCTCCTGTACATTTTAATGGGAGTGGAGATATTCCTGGCGGAGGTCTCTACACTATCTTTAGTAGTTTTATGCTTGCGAACTCAGAGTTTTACTCAGGTTGTTTTCCCGCAGAATATTTCAATACTATTGGGGGAGTTTTTGATATAAAATTTCGTTCAGGCAACCCATGGAAGCATGAGTATTCAGCACAAGTGGGTGTACAGGGACTTGATTTATCTGCTGAAGGTCCTTTGTCTCGCAAAAATGGATCAACTTTTATATGCAATGCCAGACTTTCTACAATGCAATTATTGAAGAAAATAATTCCCGAATTATCAGACAGGCAATCTATTCATTACCAAGACTATTGTGCTAAGATTGACATTCCTGACACAAAGATGGGGCGTATTTCAATTTGGGGAATATGTGGAAATTCTAAGGTTACTCAAGATGCGACAAATGATATCACTGAATGGTCAACTACTAACGACCGCACAGATATGTCTATGAAAAATTTAATGTTTGCATCAGGCGTTTCGAACGAATGTGTCTTAGGTGTAAACATCTCTATGAAAAATATTCTTGCTGTTACCAGAGATTGTAGATACTTTAATTATGGAGAGCGTCATCCGGAGACTAATGAAACTCCGGCGTCAGATTATGTATCTGATAATAAATGTACAAACTTAGTTCTATCAAGCACTTTAAATCAGAGACTTTCAAATAAAACCATCGGCCGATATGGTATCACCTATAAGCATATTTGGGATAATTGTTGGTATCAATTCGGGACTGATGCAATAATGCCATTCTGCAATTTTTCAAGTAAGGCTCATGTAATACAAGGTCATGGTCAGATAAAGCATGATTTTTCAAACCGGATTACTTCCATATTAGGGGGATGCATAACATATTTTTCATTAGCTAAAGATTGCGCTGTTGAGCCACGCTTAGGATTGGAATATAAGCCTCATCCTAAACACTCCGTTGCAATAGGAATGGGACTTCATTCACAAATTGCGCCACTATATATCTATATGATTGATATAAAGAATGAAAATGATTATTCAGTAAAACCTAATCATAACTTGAAAATGATGAGGGCCTTTCACTTGACGGGAAGTTATAACTTGATTGTATCTCCTGTATGTCACATTAAGGTAGAACCATATTTTCAATACTTATATGATGTACCCAATCTTGAAAACAGTACGTTTTCAATAATCAATATGACTACTCTTCCTTCACCATCTATATCTGAAAATCGTTTTGTCAGTAATGGAGCAGGGATTAACACTGGTGCTGATATCACTTTTGAAAGATTCTTGTCCAAAGGATATTACTACATGGGCACTTTGTCAATATTTAAATCGGAATATCGGGATTTTTTCAATGATTGGCATCCGACTATGTTTGATACCAGATGGTATATTAATATTTTAGGAGGGAAGGAATATGCTTTCAAAAGAAAAAATGGATTGTATAAAATACTTGGTTTGAATGGACACATAATGATGTCAGGACGTAATCCATACTCTCCGGTAGATTATGAGAAAAGTCATTCTTCCTACAGTATTGTATATGATGAATCACTTCCTTTCTCATATCGAAAAAAAGGTCTCAATGTTATGGCTGATATTTCATTGACATATATGGTCAATTATAAATCATTTACCGGAACAATAGCTTTACAGGTTAAAAATCTATTTGGTAGGCAATATGAGGGTCAAATATATAATATAGAGACAAATACTATTGAAGACTTTTATTTTGAAAGTCCTATACCATTGTTGAGTTATAAAATTGAGTTTTAATTGTTCAAGTTCTGTATACTCTACTTAACTCCAATGATTCTATAAATCTCGGATGAACTTATCGGCTTGCGTACGTGCTGTAAACCGATATACAGTGCCGTGGTAGAGGGATAGTATTTCGTTGATGACCGGGAGACGATCATTGGGGAAATTTAGGATCCATTGGCGGAAGTCTTCGTCGAGTACTGTGTCGTGCCAAGGCATGTCTACTCGTTCGTGATCAAGCCGCTCTATGGCGCCAGCGAGACATATGTCAACCGGGATGTCAAAGAAAAAGACAGTGTCTGCTTCGTTTAGACGCCTTGGTAAAGTGCGAGTATAATTACCGTCTATTATCCATGAATTCCTCATTAGGATTTCTTCAAGTCTCTCATCAAATTCTTCCGGTGGGAGAGTGGTTCGGTCGGGACGGTGCCAAATCATGTCAAGATAATAAAGAGGTAGACCTGTTTTTTCTGCAAGTTTTCTTGCAAAAGTGCTTTTACCGGCTCCCGGACAACCGATTATGAGTACTTTTTTCATTTTCAATTGATTTTTCTACCATAATAATACAGGGTTCGCATCCATTGCTAATATTATGGCATCCATGCCAAGGATTCCATATAATCATATATAAAAGAAGCTCTTGACGTTTGAGTCTTAGACAATTACAATTGCGACTATATCACACCGTACTTTTCTTGATACTCATCCCAGACACATTGTGCAAGATATTTCTCACTTCTACAATGGAGATCTGCTACTCCTTCTTCAATTAGAATTGAAGTATCGGAGTTATAATATAAGTCAGCAGCTTGCTCAAGTGTAACTGAATATATGCTGCTGATATTTTCTATTATCAGTGCAATTTTCTCACCCCTAAGAACAGTAATGCTTTCCTGTGTCATAATTGTATACTTTTAATGTGTTTCAAACATTTATTAATCATTTCTTGATTCCTGATGCAGAATTGAATATTTGGTTTTTCGAATTTCAAAAACCCAAGTGCTTGATCCGAGGATATTTCACCTTGAAAATAGCGGTCAAGTGTTCTAATGACTTTGTCATTAGCAATTCCTCCAATGACAATATCAAAATCAAAATGGTCTCTACCGGCTCTACATTCCGAAATGAAGGTTAACCATTCTTTATCATAAGAATAGAATATTTTTTCTTTCCATTCTGTAGAGGCGTAACTCAATTCGTAAATATTCAGCCATGCATCTTGCATACGACGCTGAAAGCGTTGAGCATAGCTTATCGCCTGTTCTTTGCTTGTAGTAAGATAGAATCCTTTTCCAAAATCAAGATTATCTCTTGAATGTTGTGTATCAGGATACTTTACAGACACATTTGAAGAATGGTACAGTTTCATTTTTCTAAAACACCTTTTTCTTGCATAAAACCAATCAAATCGTCCATAAGATATTTTGAGCCGAATGTATGAAGGACATCATATGAAGGTATCAAGTATTCAGTCAGAATACCGGATAGTTTCAATTTACGATACACTGCTTGCTGTGACAGATTTAGCTGTTGCGCAAGTTTGCTTATACAATATGTGACGAATTCAAGAGTATTCTTATCCATAAATTGTAAACATTTGAATACAAATATACAATATTCTTATAGCATATACAAATTTTCAGTTCTTTTTATTTTATGTAAGCAGTAAGATTCCTTTCAGAGTGTCCTACACAAGGAGCTTATAGTACACAAAATCTCTTCCAGTCGTCTATCGAATTTATCACGTGGGAGAGCGGTTCGGTCAGAAAGATACTATATTTACCGGCTCCCGGACAACCGATTATGAGTACTTTTTTCATTTTCAATTGATTTTTCTGCCATAATAATAGGTGTTCCATGTGTCTTCTGCATAACCGTCACGAAGCACCTTGAATCTGCCGGGGGAGGCGTCGATGACTTTCTTTCCGTCGAAATAAACATTCCAGGTGTCTTTGGCATACCCATCTTTGAGAACCTTGAAACTGCCGGGAGTAGCATCTGATATTTTTTTGCCATCATAATATACATTCCAAGTGTCTTTGGCATACCAGTCAGATAAGACAGTGAAGCTTCCGGCAGTAGCGTCACCAATCTTCTTTCCATTGTAGTAGGCATTCCAAGTGTCTTTGGCATATCCATATCCCAAGACTTTGAAAGAATTGCTTGAGGCATCTTTTATAGCTACGCCACGATAATAGACGTTCCATATATCCTTGGCATAACCGTCTCGAAGGATAGTAAAACTTGAAGCGGATGCCCCTTTTATTTCTCTTCCTTCAAAGAATACATTGTTATTAGACACTAAATAGGGAGACCGGTTATGGTGGGCATGGCGTTCGTAAGCCTCATGTCCGATATGATTGTCATGCCGCTCCTGGGCAAAAGCAATATTACCGAAAACTCCGCTGATGAGCACGAGTATAAGAATAATCTTCTTCATAACGTTTTTTCTTTATGGATTATTCTTCAAATTCCAGAATGGAATTGAAGCGGTTCCAGCCGAATGCCTCACGATAAAGCGGAGCAGAACCTTTAGGAACGTAGAGGACGCTGCCTTCTTTTGCTGTAGGTGGAACTCGTATTTCCGGAGGTGTAGGCCAGTGTACTTTCAATTCCTTTGCCGCGAAATTCAGACAACCATCATCAATTTCAGTCAATGATATGGGCAGATTCATTTTTTCAATAGGGCCACAGTCAGAGAAAGCATACCTTCCTAATCTTCGAAGTCGAGAATTATCAGAAATATTAACTATCTTCAAATTCCAGCATGCTTGAAAAGCTCCATAACTTATTTGCTCTACACTATCAGGAATATCTATAGAAGCAAGACTTGGATTGTGGGCGAAAGCGTATTGATTGATCTTGACGGTCTTTTGAGGAAGGATGAGACCTGCAAGGTTTACGAACCACGAAAAAGCGCTTTCCGGAATTTCGTTGTCTTGATAAACGTATAATTCTGACTTCTTAGGCTCATAGCCTAAGGAGGAATAGAATGTCCTATCACCTTTTACTGAATACACATCGCTGAGGTCCAGATTTACGGGATATGCGTCAGGGGAAGGATCTGCCGCATAGCCTTTGTAGAAGAAAGAACGCAGAGCATTCCAGTCGACTCCATTCATCTCGCCTGTCAGTTTAAGATTCCTTACTCTTCGGATATTATCTTTGTCTGTCCCGATTAGAATATCAAGCTTTCCTGCTTTGTCAATTGATATGGTTTCCTCCTCATTGAAGATAGTAGGTTGCTGTATTAGACAAAAGTGGGACATAGCCTTGCTTTCTTCTGCCTTGACCGTAACTCCGCATATGCGTCCTAACCCTTTGTTCTCTTTTGATTTGAAATGAAGCCGGTATTCCGGTTTTTGTGGATTAGTCTGGTCATACGATACTTCTTCAAACTCTATCCATTCCGGTTGGTCACCAAAAGCAAGATCTGCCATGATATTTCCGGATACTTTGGCTTTCAATCTGACTGTTATGTCACCTCCATCGCGAGACACATAGACCACATCATCTTCAGGCTGCATCCTTTCTTCAAATTTCTGCATAATCCTGACGTTTTTGGTACATCCATCTACCAAAAGAGTCAGTTTTGCTTCCCTGTTGGTCCAATCATCGTTACGGTCTAATGAAAGCTCCACCGATGTAGACATCATTGAAGGATCTGTCTCGGTCTTTACTATATCGCACCAGTATTCATCGCAAGATGCGGTGAGTATTCCCGGGAGATGCCGGAGATTAAGATGAAGGGTCGTGGCAGCCTCGTCGGCAATCACTCCTTCTGATAGATACTTCTCCGAAGAATGATCCCCTCCTTTGATAAATGGTTTTTCATCCGAACTACATGCCGTTAATAAAAGGCAGGCCGTAAGAAAATATAATATCTTTGTTTTCATGACTGTTATTTTGATTCGACGTGGATGTAATAGCGTTCGTGTCTATATGTTTCCTCGTCGGGCTGTTGATGAAGGATAATTGCTCTTGTAGTTTTGTTCTCATATAGATTGCCAAACTTTTCATCCGCTGGCAACAGTTTGAACATTTCCTTTATCTCATTTTCTTCATATGACACAGGTTCTCCAAGATGCGATTTTAAAAAGTTTTCAAGTTCGGTTTTCATCCGATTGAAGACTCCTTCACCATTCTCCTCATCACGATAACGAATGTAGATATTAAGGACTTTTTTGCCCTCAACTTCCATCTGAAAACTAAGGCGATATTCAAATTCATTGTCAAGAGAACAATAAATTCCTTGAGTAACGCCGGAGTTTGGTTTTATTTGACATTCCGCCCAATTGAAACAGAGAAAATCACGGTCTTTAAGCTCAAAAGTCAGAGAATCTGAGTGAATAGCCTCTCCATTTTTATAACCTCTTAAATATACGGTATGGGGACCTTCTTCGAAGAAATAGCTGCACCATTGAGATGTAAAGTGCATGCTGTTGTAGGTTTCTTCAAATATCCTCAGAGTTTCAGGATGATTCAGGGATGACCATACGATAGAGTCATAACATTGATAAGGTTGATGACCGAATGGTGAGAAAGAATCGTTGTTCAGGTGAATTCTGAAGCCGATTAGATCAAATGGGGCAGGGGTAGCGAAGAGAGGGTTGTCTCTGTATTCTTCTCCTTTGAATGAGAAATAATCATAGAGAGCAATCTTAAAGCGAGCAATGTCTGGAATCTCCGGGTCACCAGTCCCAGAGGGGGTAGTAGGTTCCTCTGGACTCTCCGGAGTCGGAGAATCGGGTTCCGTCAAAATGTAGTGATTTTCAGAACATGCTCCCAAAAGGATTGCCATTACAATCAAACTTGCATAATATATATTTTTCATCACCATCGTTTTTATATTTTTTTCTAATAATGCAAAGTTATAAAATATACTGATATTATTATGCACACTTTTGTGTGTATTTGAGGCAATATTGATAGTAAGAGTCCTAATCTACTTGATTTTAACAAATTTTATGTTAAAATGATAT
>CAYSMP010000132.1:0-11685 GCA_964432215.1 uncultured Sangeribacter sp. | reverse complement strand
GTGCTCACGGTGGTGGTGCGTTCTCCGGTAAGGATCCTTCCAAGGTAGACCGTTCAGCTGCATACGCTTGCCGTCACATAGCAAAGAATCTTGTCGCTGCAGGCGTTGCTGACGAAGTCCTCGTGCAGGTAGCTTATGCAATCGGTGAGGCAAGCCCCGTAAGCTTCTGTATCAACACATTTGGCCGCTCCAAAGTCAATATGTCCGACGCTCAGATTGCCGACGTAGTCAAAGGTCTCTTCGACTTGCGACCTCAGGCTATCGAAAAACGCTTCGGCCTCCGCGAGCCTATCTACCTCGAGACTGCAGCCTATGGCCACATGGGCCGCAAGCCGCGCAAAGTAAAGAAGGTATTCAAATCCGGCTATGATACCAAGCCCATTGAGCGCGAAGTAGAGCTTTTCTCTTGGGAGAAACTCGACTCAGTCCCGGCCATCCGCGAAGCTTTCGGCCTCGATGTCTGATCCCAAAGGAAAATCCGGAATCCCACTCTCCCCCTCAATCATCCCAATCCGGCCTCCCAAAAAAATCATCCCAAATCGAGATTAATCTCCCCAAAAAAGGCCCTGAATCCCAAAGATCCAGGGCCTTTTTAATTAAGTAGTCGGTAAAATTAAATGCATAATATCATCAATGTGTTTTTACTGAGATTCAGCGAGAACTAATTATGAAATATGCATTATGAATTATGCATTAATAATCAGGGATTGACAAACACCAAGTATTCGCCTGCCTCAAGCGACATGGGCACATCAGCTGCCTCGCCACGGAAATAATCCTTCATACCCGTTACGTCCGGTTTAGCTGCCTTGAACTCAACAGCCTGCTCATCGCTGCCAAGGTTGACCATTGTCACTACCTTCGAGCCATCCTTCTCGCGTGAGAAGACGAGCAGATCAGGGCTGACAGTCTCATAGCTTACGATTGTTCCACCTTCGGTGCCAGCTGCAAGAGCCTCCTGAGAATGCTTCAGAGCATTCATCTTCTGATAGAATTCGAAATATTCATTACGTGGTTCCCACTGCGGAGCCTTATCCTTCTCGAAGAATTCAAATGCGCGGTTCATACCGGTCTCCTGACCTGTGTATATCATAGGCATGCCCGGCAGTGTATAGCTGAGTACTGCAAAAGCGTTCGTCAGGTTACCAAGGCGGTCGAATTCTGTGCCTTCCCATGAGTTGAGATCGTGGTTAGTGACCATGTTCATCAGATAGCTGTCCTTAGGATAGTCTTCTGCCTGCTGGGCGAGCAGCACATAGATATCATTGGCATGCTTCTCGGGGAACTCCTTGATCTTTCCGTCGCTTCCCTTGAAGGTATACTGGCCTGATGTAGCAGCTATCTCGCTGAAGAGATCCTTCATTGGCCAGTTGTAGCCCATGTCAAAACCATTCTTCTGCAGTTCAGGCACGCTTGCCTCTGCCAGCATGAAGAGATCAGGCTTGGCTACTTCCAACTGTGGACGAGCCTCATCCCAGAAATCGGTAGGCACCTCCATAGCTACGTCGCAGCGGAAACCGTCTACTCCCACTTCTGTAAGCCAGAACTTCATAGCGTCGATCATCCCCTTGCGCATCTCCGGATTCGAGTAGTCAAATACATATACGTCGGTCCAGTCATACACACCTTTCATATTTCCAAGCGAATCCTTTTCATACCAATCAGGATGTTCGGTTACCCACTTGTTGTCGCGACCTGAATGGTTGGGCACCCAGTCAAGTATTACCTTCATTCCCTTCTCGTGCGCATCATTTACCATCCCCTTGAATTCCTCGATAGTACCGAACTCAGGATTAAAGGCTGTATAGTCAGCTACTGAATAATAGCTTCCGAGCGTACCCTTACGGTCCTGCTTGCTGATTGGGTGTACGGGCATCATCCATAGGATATCAACACCAAGGTCTTTCAAGCGGGGGAGCTCCTTCTGGAATGAAGTCACCTTCCCGTCATCGCTATATTGACGTAGGTTCACCTCATAGATCACCGCATTGCGGCTCCAATCCGGGTGTTTCACATTCGTGTAAGTAGAATCCCGCTCTTCAGTAGCGTCATTCGCTGCGGTGCCTTTACCGCCGCAAGCCGACATCAGCAGAGCCCCGATGATGCCGAAAGCCGATAGCATTCTCTTCATTGTTTTTTGCGTTTAGTGGGTTATTCCATTAGAGAAAAATTATATCGCAAATTTAGCATTTTCCTCAATATACTCCAAAAAATACCACCAAAATCAAAGAAAAATTCCGGTTTGTCCCGGTCTCTGAGTCTTAGACCCTACGTTGTTCAAGCTGATGCGAAGGATAGAGTGGATGTTGCTTATTTTCGAAGCAGAGTGAAGTAAAAGTCAGCGTCCGGCTCATAGTCGGGATCAAGAAGTCTCTTTACATCGTCAATTGTGAAATTCTTGTTCGACGCCACTACTATATAGCCATCGCGATAATCCGGAAGGATATAAAGATATTCTTCCACTATGGTTTGGGTGCGTGGAGCTGCCAAAGGATTATCAAGAAAATGCAGTTCCGGTTCCCGGTCGGTTCGCTGCTGGATTATATTGAAATACAAAGGCTCCTTCAGAGTATTGAAGACTGCGAAATTGAATGTCTCGTCGTCGTAGTTGATGTCTCTTCGGAGAAGTATGGCATCATATTCATCGTTGTATTCCTTATCGCCAAGGCTGCGCAGGTATTGGAGATAACTTGTCCCTTTGGGGAGATCTACAGGAGCATGTATCACGGCATTAGTCGTATGGATTGAAGCTCCTGCACGCCCGGGATCAGTATGCATCTTGTAATCGTTGGTCTGCATATTGTTCCAGGCTACTTCATTGGTGGCTCGTGTAATATCAGAGGCATTCTTCGAAGCATTATCTATAAGTTGCCGGACTGTCATAGTGCCTTGAGAAAGTGAAGAATACACGCGGTTATTTTGGGTATTAAGGATAGAGACCGCCGCGCTTCTGGGTATTGTCAACAAGTCTGATTCTTTCACATACTGACGCTTTTCTGCCTTACGGTTTGATGTGCCTGACTTCAGTGTCACGTCTCCCTTTATCTTGAATATCTGAAGATCGGCATGAAGCCCTGTGCTCACAGTCATCGCCGCCATGATCAACAGGGGTTTCATTGTTAGCATTAACTTTCTTTTTTTCATATCTTTTGGATTTGTATTTCCTAAGTAGCTTATTATAATTTATATAAATGAAGTCAATGAGTCCTTTTCTATCGAAAATAGCTCCATACACCTCGCAAGCCGCCACTCCCAACGTGACAGTAAGCATGGAGTAGGAAAAATTAAGGTCTACGTGTAATCGGATATAGGCCTGAGTCCCTGTAAGGATAAGAAAATAGAGAAGTCCGATTTGAAGGCTCCTGACTAAAAGCGGACCCATCACAGAAGTCATAAGATGGAGATTTATCCAGACCACGAGAAGGCACATGAGGCTTCCAAGCAGGATATCTTCCCATTCAGAGAGCTGACGGATATAGTCTCCATTGATGATCGTAGCTAATATGTAGGCGTGGATCATAAGCCCCGGGGTCCTGTTTTGGAGAGGAGTGATGTGCTGGTCTGCACGGTCGTTAAGTTTACCCAATAGCACGACTCGACCTTCGATAAGATCCTTGTTGTCAAGAATATCATTCGGAGCCACTATTTCAAATTCTCTGGATGCATAAAAGATTTCCTCTGTCTCATTTTTTCGTGCCTCAAGTGCAGAATAAGCATCTTTATGGCTGATAGATACAAGGGCAGCGGCAAGTGTATTTATATATCCATCTTCTGTCTGAATGCCTTTGCGGAAATCCCTTACATTGTCAAGGTTCTTTTCCGAACCCTGGATATTGGCGGCAGCAAATTCACCTGATGGCACCACTAAATCATCGTAGCATGATTCATGGGATATTCTCAATCCGGTGCTATCTGATTTCACAAAGACGGGCATGACGAGATTGTCGCAGTCAGCAAGCGCGTCCGCAAGAGGGTCTTCATCTGCGTTGCTCGGTGTAGGGAAGAATATATCGAGACCTACTGCCGCAGGCGCACAGAAGTCTACGCTTGATATTGCTTCAGCCATCTGTCGACGGTCACAATCATCTAAAGGAACTATCACGATATCTTTTTCATAATTGGAGACAGGTCGGCTGTCGGCAACAAGCGTATAAAAATCACTGAAGCGAAAATCGGCTGCCTTCTCCATAGGAGAGAAGAATGAGACGGATGTCAAGTCGTAGATAGCTATATGAGAGAAGAGTAGAGTCATGACCGTTATGACTATCGCCTTGATAGATGGCCGCAGCGAAGACATAAAGGATGAAAATCGGTTCATATCTCTACCTTGTAGACCTTTACTGGTAAGTTATTATAATTGGGGTGGAGATATCCGGCTTTCCCTCCTATGCAGGTTGGGTCGCAGACTACATATGGGACTCCATCGACATCTACTGTGGCCCCTTTGACATTGACTCCCGGAGAGAAGCGCACGGCGGCTGCGAGATGTCCCGGATAATGTAGATAGACTGCATCCAGACCCAATACATTCTTCACTATCTTGGAAAAAAGAATAGCGCGATCTTCACAGTCGTTGTAGGGATAATAGAAGTTCTCGTCAGGAAAAAATGGTTTTTCGCGATTAAACTGGTTGTCATCGGTCATGTATTTAAAGCCATAGTTCATATAGCTGAGTATCATGTTGACGGCCTCTTCCTCCCCAAGTCCTTTTGTCACGATATCCATAACCGGGAAAAGTGTATGTTCTATCTGTGGACTGACAGGAGCCAATCCGTAGAGATTCCAGTCTACTATTGGATGAGTATCTAAGAAATCCATTACAGATTTGTTGACTGTTAGCTCAAAGGGAGGAGCTGATTTCCAAGATATGGAAGAGTATGTCTTTACGCCATTCTTAGGGGCAGAGAAAAGGGGATAACGATCAACTCCCATTCTTATGGGTGTCGGAGATTTACGGAAATCTCCGGGATATGACGACACTTTCCCATCCACATCGGCAAGTTCTCCATATATGTAATATGATTTGCCATCTAAGATATGTGATGTGGATCCATATATTGTATGGCTTGGATGATACCCTACGGTCAGATGGCCGTTTTTGTTCATAAGTCGGCAGTCGTAGCCGGCTTGCATCATAAGTGCTGCAGCGAGCAGCGCCCGCTTGTCGGCAGAGTTAGGATAGAGTGTAGCTGCTACTTTGTCGGTAAGCTGTAGGAATCCCCAGTCGCATAGCTGCATTTCCTCGCGCAGACGCAGGCAATCAGCGAGCAATGGCTCCAGATTGCCGTCGGCAGTAAGTCGTTTCCATGCACTTGATACGGCTTTGTTGTCGATAGATGATAGGGATAGCAGTGACGTGTCGAACTTTCCGATGCCACATGGAGTATTGTAGAATGAAAAATTGACCGGATACTGCTTTCGAGGCTGTGTCCTATCAATTTTTGGTAGAGTGACGGGCACATCGGGGATTCTTTTCTCCGGAGGCACCACGGTAGATACAGGCACCTTGGAAGGGAGTGTGGGTTTCTTGTCGTCGACTACTACAGGTTTCGGCGGTTTAGGCTTTGTAGGAAGTGATTTCTTGGGTTCTGTCTTATACTGTTTCCATTCGCCACTGAGTTTTGCAGCAAATTGCTCATTAAGACGCTGACGGTATTTCTCAAACTCCGTCATTTTCTTTTCTCGATATTTTTTGAATTCCTCTTCCTTTCGGGCCTTATATTCCTCAGGTGTCTCCTTGATGTCGGCAGCTGAGGAGGGGCCGGCCAACATAGTTCCCAATGCAAAAAGAAGTAAAAGTCGTCGCATAATGCAGTTTTGTTAAGAATGGGATGATTATTTAGTGGAAGTCAAGTCATAAAGTGCGATCTTAGCCTTATCATATCCTTGAGCTGCGGCTTTTTTCAAGAACTCTTCAGCTGCCTTAAGGCTTTTCGGCACTCCATCTCCATCTCGATACATCAGCCCAAGCAGGTATTGAGCAGGAGCATAGCCTTTTTCAGCGGAAGAGAACATATTCCCGACATACATTCGCACATCTTTAGAAGTACCTATGCCATCGCGGTAGCATATAGCAGCAAGATACTCACCCCGTGCATTATCTTCTATAGCGGCATCATGAAATTTCTCAAAAGCCTCTTTATATTTTTTCTGATCATAAAGCTTCAATCCTTCATCAATCCAACCCTCAATCTCCTCCGGTGTCGGATCCGGTTCAGGATCCCCTTTTCTAAGCATTTCCTCATTTGTCTGAAGTGTAATAGTACCCATGTTGGCTTTTGCTTTTAACTTAGCTGTGCAATATCCTATATATGATACACTTAGTGTACTTCCATCAGGAACCTTTATAGTAAAGTTCCCATTAAAATCAGATGCTGTGCCAATAGTTGTGTTTTCAACCATTATTGTCGCTCCAATTAATGGGGTTAGATCATTCGCGTCCGCGATTCTGCCTTTACAAATGATGTCAGCGAAAATCGGCAATGAAAACACTATAGATAGTGATATTATTATTATTTTCTTAGTAATCATAAATAGAAGTAATTATAATATTTTTATGGGAAAATGAATATTATATAATTTACGTTTTGCAAGCTCTACTTAAGGATTATGATTTAGATGGTTATAGTGTTATTTTTCTTAGACTAATCAATTTCTCATAATCTAATTTTCACATTTATCTTATGACTTTATAACCAAATAACCTTAGACCTTCCTATTTCCGCTTGCGAAAGTGGAGTTATATAATTTTAGTAGATAACTCATCTAATGCTTCTTTCGCTTCAGCATTACCTTGCTCAGCCGCCTTATTTAGATACATTTTTGCTAAATCTAAATTCTTATTAAGAATGTCACCTTCTCGATACATCAATCCTACCTGATATTGAGCTTTATCATAACCTTTGTCGGCGGCAGCTAACATATATTTTATGTACATTTTCATATCCTTTTTGACGCCGATTTCATTTCGATAGCATTGAGCCAAGAGAAACATTCCCCTTGGAGAATCCTTGTCGGATGCCGCTTTGAATCGTTTGAACGCATCCTTGAATTTTTGCTTTGCTATCAATGTTAATCCTTCCTCATTCCATTGATTCTTTATATTTTCTGTGACGGTCTTAACTTTTTTTAACCCCTTTCCCCGCCTTTCGAAAAGAATTATATCTCCCATGTTTTCCTTTGCTGTAAGAAATGTCTGAAAGTATTTCCCACCAAATTCAAATCTCAATATACTGTTTTCAGGAACAGTCAGAGTGAAATAACCATTGATATCTGTAGCAGTACCAATAAGGGTTCCCTCTTTATCGAGAATCACACTAGCCCCGATGAAAGGTTCAAAGTCCTCCGGCTGTAGAACACGACCTTTGCATGTAATGTCTGCAAGTGTGGGATTACTTGTTCCTATAACAATAATTAGTATGGAGATAATGTGGAGTAGATATTTTTTATTCATAATACTTTTTTATAGAAGTTTAAAAATTTGAGATAGGGCGGGGATTTTGGTCCTCGCCCTATCAATATCATAAATTGATTTTAGATCAAAGTTTCTTGTTGAAGAGGTTCTTAATCTCAGACTCTGGTAGTTGCCATTCATCATAAACACGAAGATTGGCAATTTTCATGTTAGGTGTATTGTCACCTCCTATTATAAATTTGGTGCCAGTGCCAAAATGACGTCTGTCCTGCATCTCTTCATTAGTGGCTCTATAATCTTCATTTAAGGAGTCCATTTTAATACCGTCAATGTATAATATCGTGGTAAATTTATCTTGTGTTCGCTGATTATAATCTGAAACTATTACGATATGATGCCAATCTCCGTCCGCAATATCCTTATGAGTATAATTCCCAGTACTCTTATAATCCGAACTGTAATAATGATTATTACGAGTTATAACGTACTTTAAATGACCTTCGGTGTAAGTGAGATGCATCATGACATCAGTGTTCGGATATGTATTGGAAGATGTAACCCAAAATATATCACCTTCACTTATATCTTTCATCCAAAAACTAATCGTCATAGATGGACTGTCAATTAAACCATCATTGATTACGACTTTAGTCAAATTAGCTCTTGAAAAAGCAATAGCTTTTTTTCCTGAGACTGGCCCAGCAACAAATGTTGGTTCAGGATTTCCATATGCATATTTATCTGTACCACTCAAATCATTATAATTTCCATCGAATGTAAAGTAAGCACAGGGACTTTTGTTTACATTAGTTTGAGAAGGCCCTTGGTCTTCCTTGTTTTGATCCTCTTTGTTTTCGTTATTTTGATTTTTATCAGAATCATTTAGTCCAAGTTCATCTTTTATTACGTCACAACTTGTGAGCCCAAAGATAATGGCACAGATAAATATCGAAATGTATTTCTTCATATTATTTATTGTTTTGCATTAAATATATTCTTTACTTGCTCTGCATTAAGCTTTCTATTATCATACACCCTTAAGTAAGCGACTCTCATATTAGAAGTGTCATTCCCCCCCATAAAGAATTTAGTACCAGTTCCAAAATGTCTTCTTGAAACATTCTTTTCATTGTCTGATAAATAGTTTTCTGATAAAGTGTCCATTAGGATACCATCAACATATAGAGTAGTTGTTATAGCGTTAGAAGTGATGGTGTTATAATCCGACACTAAAGTAATCATATGCCATTCCCCATCGTTAATTGGTTTATGAGTGTAATTTCCGGTAGCATTGTAGTCAGAGGTGTAATAGTGATTATTACGAGTCATAACATACTTTAAATGCCCTTCGGTGTAGGAGAGATGCATCATAACATTAGTATTCGGATATGTATTGGATGAGGTAACCCAAAATATGTTTCCTTCATTCACATCCTTGATCCAAAATGAAACAGTCATACTTGGAGTGTCAATAAGACCTTCATTGACACTAAAAGTCGTAGCGTCTTTTCGTGAAAATGCGAGTGATTGCGTTTCTGTTGTAAGTCCAGCTACAAATTTTTCATCGGGAGTTACAAAAGCATTAATCTTATTTTCACCTAAATCATTCAAATTTCCATTAAAGGGGAAGTAGGCATATAACCCTTTACTTTCTACTATCCCTGAAGGAGTATCACCTGAACCTGGAGTGTCACCGTTGCCGCTGCCACTTCCGGAAGTATTGGCCGACACAGAGATCTGTTCCGACCTTACACCATCATTGATAGTAAAGCTTGTAGTCATAGAACCATTAAGCTTAGTGCGGTCAAGAAGTATCTTGATTACACTGTTGCCTCCGGCGGCAACTGTACCGGATTCCTGCGAAAGTGAGATAGAACTTTCTGTAATTCCGGATGCCGTCCAAGAAAGAGTAGCAGTGCCTGTGTTGCGGATTGTAATTGACTTCTCTGTGTCGGAAGTGCCAAAATCAATCGATTTGGGTTCGATTGTCATCTCAGACTTGGCATTGCTTGGAGCACAAGAGATTGTCAGTGGATACGAGTTGCCGAAAGCATGGAGATTCACTACTGTCGACTTTGGCTCTGAAAGAAAATTACGATCAACACTGAAGACTATGCTCTGTGTACGACCGGCTTGTATCGAACCGGCTTTTTCTGATACAGATAGCCAATTGTTATTACCGAGATTTAATGACCATTCGGCAGTCGTGTTGCCGTTGTTCTTGATCGTCACGCTGAGATCTGTCAGGTTAGTGCTGAAATTCAACGATGAGGGATTAAACTCAATCTCCGCTTTTTTCTCAGTTGCCTTCATTTGCACACTCACAGAAGAAGCTTTACCGGCTACAACGCTTACATTCTTCTGTTCAGTTATATATCCCGATTTGGTGAAAGTAAGGATATACGTGCCCGACTGCACATCGGAGAAAGTAAACGAACCGGTGCTACCCGTAGAAGTACTCTCCCCTAAGACGGGGATAGAAACATTGACGCCGACAAGCGGATCACTGCCGTTGGAGGCATCCACGACAATACCGGAAATAGAGCCGGTAGTCACTGTCGGTTCCTCCGTACAGCCACCCATCATGATCAGCATACATGCCGTCAGGAAATAGATTAAACGTTTCATAGGTTGTCTGAATTGATTAGAATCTGTCTGAATATGTTGTTTGAAAAAGTTTTAGAAATCAAGTGTGAATGCAAGGGCAGTATTCTGGCCGTCCCATGTCGGGACAAGTGAATAATTGTAGCTTTTCCCTTTGGAAACTATCACATGACGACGACCAGGAGCTACAGCTGCATCTATTAGGTTGTAGAGGTAAAGGCCAGCTCCAACACCTATAGCCACATTACGTACGTTTTTCCACGTCGTGGCCTTATTATTATAGAAATCGTGATGTTGAGGATATTCCTTCATCTTCTTGACATACGAGGCGCGGAGAGACTCTGCCGTGATGATACCGGCACCTACTACTACCGCACTTCCGAGGATGATTCCACCTTTTGCTGTACTGCCTTTATACATCTGACCAACACCTGGGATGAGAGAATAAAACACAGGAGCTGCTCCGTAAGAAGTAGTAAGCTTTATATTGTCATTGTAGCTGCCTTGGCCCGGTTGAGAGGCATCATTGACAGTAAAAAGTTCAGTGGCGTAATAGGTAGAATACTTATGCTCCCAATATTCGTCGACAACTCGACAAACGAGGTCGATACGCTTCCCTTTCTCACTGGCCTTAAGGGTAAACTTGCTGTTCTTACGTGGTGCAGAATTGCGGTCAGCAGTCTTTTCTATATCAATAGTGCTACTGATTTCTAGACCCCGCTCTGTCTCAAGCTTTGAAGTAAGATTAACAAGAGCCATCTGACGTGCCTCCTCAAGAGTCTTACCGGTACCCTGTGCCCTGACGAAAATATAACCCGGACTCTTGGGTACAGGGAGGGCAGAGGTCACCCAACGGGGTTGCATATTATCGGAACGATCTCTACCTATCGCAGTCGAGACAGCCATGAACACCGCCATGGCGATCATTATGAATTTCTTTGTCATGACAGTAACTTATTATTAACGTTCCTGCTGCTGTTTACGAAATGCTTCGTACTGGTCTTTATAAGAATCGCGGAATTGCTCCTCGTGGAATTCCACCCCCATACGTTCATCATCGTTGAGGGCGGTAGCGCCTGCCAGTGTCTCTGTCATTTTTGCAGGAACTGATACGCATACGCTGCATTCATATGAGCCATCGCTCATGACATATCTTTCAGAACATACCACACGGCAGTTTTCAAGTACGGTACCGGACATAGACTGAATATCCTGCTTTACGTCGGCCTCATTCCATTTCTTTCCAGCTGCCTGGATTTTATTTCTGTAACTTTTGATCACGTCCATCACCATTGATTCAAGCTGATCAGCCAAAGCTGCCTTGGCTGAGAGCACAGCCTGATGACGCGCAAAATCTCGGTCATCATCTACAGCACTTCCATATGCACGGAACTCACTGGCAGGAGCGTTCATTGACTCCTCCTCACACTTGTCGATATCATCTTTCTTTGCACGTTTGGCTTTTTGGTTGCCACTCTGGGTTGTATATTGAGGATAATTATCTTTTGCTTTCTTCTTAGCGGCACAGGACATAGCAGTACATGGCAATATAAATGCAACTAACACAATAAGTAAAATCTTTCTCATAGATGGGTTGGTTTAAATAAATTGATCACTATTTTTTCTCTCTTTTTTATATATCTCTTCTTAAGAGATAATTAAACTAC
>CAYSMP010000131.1:0-11695 GCA_964432215.1 uncultured Sangeribacter sp. | reverse complement strand
GCATAGAACTCGGCAAGATGAACATCGAGCATTTCGCCGATGGAGAATTTGAAGTTTGCTTCGACGAGTCAATTCGCGGCGCCGAAGTATATCTCGTACAGTCCACATTCCCTAATTCAGACAATCTGATGGAGCTCCTCCTGATGATTGATGCTGCCAAACGTGCATCGGCCGCAAGCATTAACGCCGTTATCCCCTATTTTGGTTGGGCTCGTCAGGATCGTAAAGATAAACCGCGTGTATCCATCGCAGCAAAACTCGTGGCTGATCTCCTCAGTGTAGCCGGCATCGACCGACTGATCACCATGGATCTCCATGCCGACCAGATACAAGGTTTCTTTAATGTCCCGGTCGACCATCTTTACGCTTCGTCGGTCTTCATCCCCTATATCGAGAGCCTCCATCTCAAGAATATGGTGATTGCGTCGCCCGATGTAGGTGGTGCCAAGCGTGCCAATTCATATGCAAAATATTTCGATGTTCCTCTCGTCCTCTGCCATAAGCAGCGTGCAAAGGCAAACGTCGTAGCTAAAATGCAGGTGATCGGTGACGTAAAGGGCAAAAACGTAGTTCTCGTAGATGATATCGCTGACACAGCCGGCACAATTACAAAGGCTGCTGATTTGATGCTTGCTGAAGGAGCAAACTCGGTACGCGCCCTTATCACCCACCCGGTGATGAGTGATCCCGCTACCGACAGAATCCTCCAAAGCGGACTCACTGAGATAATTTTTACTGATTCAATCCCGTATGGCAAAGAGAATCCCAAAGCGACAATACTAACTGTAACAAAACTCTTCGCCGATACCATCCGCCGCATACATAACAACCAGTCAATCTCAAGCCAGTATCTCTTCAAACCTTGAGGTTATGGCACAATGTACAATCGTTTAAAGACGTAATTAATATATTAAAAAGTCACCCGAATGCTCAGGCATTCGGGTGACTTTTTGTGGTCAGATGCTTAACCTTTGATTCTTAAAACGACAGCATCCTTTGGCTTGAGATGAACACTTGTAGCTTTATCCGGACTCAGCTCAACGAATACACTGCGCCCGCAGAGAAGGTCATCGGCCAATACATGTGACTCCTGCAGTCCTGCCATATCAAAAGCAAGCCTGGGAATTACTACATCAACATCAGACTCCACATTGTCGAAATTGACAACAATCAGAAGCACTGAATCTTCCGTATACCGTAGGAAAGCAAAGTTAGTATGCGGATTGAATCCCTCTTGACGCAGATTGACATACATCAGGTCGAAGAAACTCCCTTCCCTGAGAGCCGGCTCAGCATTGCAAAGTGTCAGCACTTTTTGATAGACTCCACGAAGCCATTTTTCCTGCGCTGTAAGGCTCTTCAAAGATGGTTTACCTTTGTTCCACCATCGACGCAACGTATCGTAGCTCCAATAGTCAAAGATGGTACTCCGGTTATTATCTCCAGCAAAACCCTCATTGTCATAGGCCGATTCTCCGAGCTCCTGCCCGTAGTAGATCATAAAAGGACCTCTTGAAATCATTGTGCTCACCACTAATGAAGGAAGAACATTGGCTGGATTGCCGGCATATGCACGGGAACCAAAACGCACTTCATCGTGGTTCTCAAGGAAGTTAAGCATGCAATCTCCAATTCCGTCTACTGTCTGCCAAGCTCCGGTCAATCTGGCTGCAGAATGGTTATGGATCTCTATGTCGACAAGAGTATCATATAGATTCACCTTGTCGTATAGATAATCAAAGCATCCATAATCAAGGAATGGCCTATATTGGCCAACATCGTAAATCTCTCCAATGAAAACAACATTCTTATAGTCTTTTTTCACCTGAGGTATTGCCCAATGCCAGAAAGGTAATGGCACCATGAAACACATATCACATCTAAATCCATCAATACCTTTCGAAGCCCAAAAGCGAAGAATTGCAAGCATCTTGATCCAAGTGTCGGGCACTGGCTCAAAATGGTCGCTCCAATCGCCATAGTCATGGCCATAGTTTAATTTTACGGTCTCATACCAATCGTTGCTTCCGCAAAATGCCGTGAAGCAGTCATTGCCTGTAGCTTTGGCAGGAAACTCTACATATGGAGTATCACCTTCTGCATCAAGGGGAAAATTCGGTGAGAATTGCTGAAAAGGAATATAATAATAATTGTTGCGATGTGCGAAACCCATAGTAATATCGTCGTCTGCTCCGAAATCCTTCACACCGGAAGGAGCTACGTCGCTATGATAAACTCGGGCTGTATGATTTGGCACAAAGTCAATGATCACTTTCATTCCCTCCTTATGGATTCTCTTCACACAGTTTTCAAATTCACCCATACGGTTAGGAACATCAACGGCAATTGCCGGATCTATATCATAATAATCCTTGATTGCATATGGACTTCCAGCCTCTCCTTTCACTACATTGGGGTTGTCTTTCTCAATCCCATACTTTGTGAAGTCGGTCTTAGTAGCGTGTTCAATCACACCTGTAAGCCAAATACAATTGACACCAAGTTCCTTTATGGAGCGAAGTGCTTTAGGTGTCAGATCATTCAGTTTCCCACTTCCGTTTTCTTCCAGAGAGCCCCAAGGCTTAGGTTCCGGGTTTGCATTGCTGAAAATGCGTGGGAACATCTGATAGATTATCAATCTTTCCATTTATTATTTTTTGAGTTGTGAGGTTGTTGAGTTGTGAAGTTGTTGAGTTGTGGGGTTGGGGGTTACTTGAGTTTTTTTTCCAGAATACGGCTTGCAGTAGAATAGCCCAGTTCAACAATATGGTGAAGCTTTGCTACATCAAACGTACCTATTGCATGAGCACCTCGAAGATTTATCAAAACATCACACATCTTTGCATCGTTGACCATATTCGACTTCGACATCAGCTGATAACTTCTCAATGCAATCTCCACAAGATTATGCTTAGTAGGATCCTTCCATATGTTATGAAAAGGAGAGCAATTGATACCATATAGCGTCTTGCAGTATTTTCTTATAGCCCATGCCGGGAGATTCCGGAGGACTCCCCCATCCACATAGATACCACCATTGATCTTTACTGGCTCGAATACTATTGGTATGGAACAGGAAGCCAACACGCGGGGCACAATCTCTCCTTTCGCCCATCCTATCGATTTGCAATGCTGAAAGTCGGTAGCACAGACTATAGTAGGTATCTTCATATCCTCAAGATTACGCACCGGCAACCATGACTCAATTAGCTTTCCAAACTTATCTATTTTCATCAGAGAATTGCCCGGCACCTTCCATGTGACGAACTCGCGCACTTTCGACAAGTCTTCAAAGCAATGCAACATATCGTCGGGGGTCAACCCCGCTCCATACATTACTGCTGCCACACTACCCGCAGAGACACCGGACATTACGTCGGGATAGATACCGAATTGTTCCAAAGCCTTCAATACGCCTATGTGGGAGAAGCCTCTTGCGCCGCCACCGCTGAAAGCAAAGCCAATAGTATTGTTGGAAAGGCCGATTTTCTCCAAAATTTCTCCGATATTCCAAATCATATTATGATGTTTTTATTATATAGTAAGTAGCTCATAAAATTAAACGACATATATTAATCAAGCATCTGCAGCTGCCTCAAGATTATCTCGCATTTATCATATCATTAATTTTTGCGAGCTAATTATCAGTTGTGGTGTAATTTCTCTCATTGCTATCTTTATTTACATTGTCTGATGTCGAGTCATTTGTCTGTATGCATGTCTCGTTTTCATCTTTCTTTCTGCGATTGAAAAGCCGGTCGAAATCACGTCGGAACACTACACCTACCCCCTGGGTAGTAAGTGCCGACCGAAGATAATAGTTTTGATCGTTGAAGTGATTATAGGCTTTAAGCCTAAGGTTGCCGTTCTTACTCAAAAGGTATTCAATATCAAAATCCCCGACAAACTGAGTATTACTCGTCGATCGGTCGCGATACCCAAAATTACCGTTGATCAACAACCTATTGTTGAGCAACCGCGATGAAAGGGCAAGATCGAATTCCATATCTGAAAAATCTCCCTTCTCGCTTCTGAACGAGGGGGCTACATCGAGCTTGTCGGTCATCTGGCTAAGTATATTGCTCAACTGAGAGGATATTGTCGACGATGCCATACTTGACCATTCGCTGCCATTGCTTTGCCCTCCTGTGTATTCCGGCGTATAGAATCGGTTAAGGGCAAGAAGATAGATGATTTGTCGGCTCATCATGTCGTTGGTGGAAACGATACTCTTCACTTTACGCTCTACATCCGATGTCAAAGAAGGGAGTTCGATATCAAAAGTGATATCGGGATTTGTCATCGGACCATCTACAAGAAGCACCGCATCTACAGGGACATTAGTCCTATTGAGCTCCTTATCTGTCGAAAAGCTTTTGTCAAGATCCGTCAGATTAGTATTTACCCTATAGGTAGCAGTGATGTCAAGAATTGCCTTCATTGGATCACCGTCAAACTTTATAAGGCTCCCTTTTCTGATATTGAAGTTCTTTATAATTATATCCTGCAGAGAAAAATTATAGTTTCCTTCATCAAGCACATACGTGCCAATCATTCTGAGATCATTGCTGGCAAGATTATAATCCATCTGAAGTGCCCCTTGCCCTCTTGCAGTGATGTTGTCGCCCGCTCTGGGATCCATGACCAGGGTCACCAAAGCATCGTTTGTGACAGTCCCCTTAAGCGAAAGCACAACATTGCTTGACCCTTCTTCCATAGCATCCGTTTGCTTTCTAAATTTCTGCAGATAGTCAGGGACACTGTCTTTGACCACTTCCATACGTTTTTCCTTCCTCTTGTCTGTAAAAGACAGGAAGGAATATTGAGCCACATCTTCAGCTTCACTAATGACATAGTAGAATTTTGAACCTTCCTCACTTGTCATATTCATATCTATATCGATAAGTCCCGGATAGCCATTTATCTGCGCATGTCCGGATCCATATATTGTACCATACCAAAGAGGGTTGATATTCTCATTGGTATTATAGCATAGAAGCGACTTTGCATCTCTTAACTTGAAATTGAAAACTGGATTGTGAAAGTAAGTATGTCTTAGCCACCCACTGAATTCAGCAGTATGTTTTTCGTCATCGTAAAGAGTAAGCGGCGGTATATCTATGACACCTTTATGCAGGAATACAGAATCGTTGCCCGCATGATACCATGTGTTTGTGAAATCAAGCTTCATCGATAATGTATCAGCCTTGAGAGCTCCTACGAGGTCTATATCGGAGAATGTACCATAAAGCTTACATTTCCCAGAAGCCTCTCCGTAGAGATCTGAACAGAACGCCGACACAAAGGGCTTCATGATCCCTACATTGACCTTATCTGCATCAAAACCAAAGCTCAGTGAATCACGAGTGACCCAGATACCACCATCTACACTGATTTTCCTCTCTCTCGTCAATGGATCCCTTATGACTGCATAGATTCCCACTTTCTGAGAACGAGCGTCGTAATCAGATGCGAGATCGCCATCGCCAAGTACAGCTCCGTTATAACTTAGCTCCTTGACGCGGAGATACTTCGTTTTAGCTTTAGGAGTCTTAGTAAGCAGTTTGCTTCCTATAAGTTCGCCGGAAGCCATTCCACCAAACGACACATAATTAATATTAAGCAGATTAAAGATATACTCAAGGTCGATATCATTAAGACGCACATTCAAAATATCATCGGCACTTTCGGAAGCTACACCATCTATCTTAATGTACTGATTGTCGTGACTTATCCGAAAATTACTGATGGAGACATTCTTGCCTGAATAATCGACACCTCCATCTGCTATCATCCATGCCTTATCATTGACATTGATTATCGAAGGATGGATATCAAGTCTGACTGCAAGTATGCCGCGTGGATTATATGGATCAGGCAAACGGAAGAATGAAGCTCCTAATGCCACTTCACCTTTTACTACACTTTTTAAAGTTGGATTGATATCTAACTCCACATTAACCTTGTCGCGAAGAGCGTAGATGTCAGCCGAAAGTTCTGCATCTCCTTTTTTAGTAGGATAGATGAGTCCTGCATTGACCTTGGCCATACCAAGGAATGCGTCAAGATCTGCTTTTATATCTACATCCCGAATCAAATTGTTCTTACCTTGCTGGAGATGCGGAGTAGAGACCGTAAGTTTAGCTTTTCCGTGGGGTGCATCAATCAATCCGCAAATCGGTATGTCAGTCAATGGACGAACAGGAGTATTGAAGAATACATATGGATCAGAAGCATCTTTCACATTAAAATCGAATACAAAGTCGTTGTCCAAATGTGGAGTAACAGGCGTTTTAAGAGTCTCAGGTATCAACGTAGGAAAAACCGACCCAACCATACCTTTCAATTCGCTGACTAAACTTGTAGGATTGAAATAGCCACTGACGTGACCATCAATCCAGTCGCAGTTAATCCTTAAGTCACGGTTCAACATTTTTCCATGATACTCTTCATCATTTCTTAAAGTATCGATGGCAATCGTAAGGTTTGAAAGATTTAGCTTACTGCCATTTGTCTTATTAATACTTAAATCTCTAAGATCTATTATACCTGTGATATTGTTGGCATTGGAACCTATTGTCGATGCAGCCAACTTACATGAAATTTCACAGTCTGCCATTTTACCTTTGATACCGAAATCTGAAGGATTAAAGCCAGACAATGTCATGCCTGCATCCATTCTCGTCGAAACACCTGCAAAATCAGCATTTCCGTCAAGACTCAATGACATTGACTTTGATGCAGCATCAAGTGTCAAATCAATGTGATCTCTTCTTTTATTCAAGTTAAGTTCCACCTCCGTCAGCACATTACCACTAACTTCTAATTCATCAGAATTCAACATGACATGACCTTCAGCGTTACGATCAAAGCCAGCCACATCTGCATCCACTTCGAAAGAGACCAAACCTATTTTATCCGTATCAAGCAGTTTATTGCATTCTATTTCTTCCGCCTTTGCCTGACATTTGAATCTTGGGGATTTGGAATGAAGATTTTCAACTGTCGTATTAAATTCGATGCCACCAATCTCCGAAGAAAGAACACCATTAACTGCTCCTCGATCTCCTGCTTGGAGATTGCCTTCCAACTCCAGACCAATTTTACCGACAGATAGCAGAATCTGTTTGCCCTTTTCATTAATTTTTGGAATCAACGCTATTGCTTTTTCTGTTAATCTTGATGAAATATCGGCCTTGAGTTCTTTCAATTCCACATTAAGACTGTCTTTCGAAGAATAGTCTGCCAAATTTCCACGGAGAATGCATTTAGAATCCAATTCATCATTTGCAAGTTTGAATTCAGCCAATGAAATACTCTTTCCATTCATAAGGGCGTCAAGAGTCATTTCCCAAGGGGTATCAAAAGCTTCAAGCTGTGGCAACAACGAAGAAAAGTCTGATGGCGTAAGACTTCCTTTAATTTTTGCCTCCAACATGTCTATGGAGGGCAATTCAAGTTCAATATCGCCGACATCAAGAGAACTCTTAGGAAACCTAATTTTGAAATCTTTTACTGCAAGACGATCTGGCTTATAATCTACAGTATCCTTTTCAAAAGACACATGGGCCGATAGACCACGAACACTAAGACCAGGAGTTGTTTCAAACTGAATGTTTCTTATATCAAATTGAAATTGGTTGTTGCGAAGTACGGGGATACTCAAATCCATTCTCAACCTATTAACGGCAACATCTGCAAATCTTTGCTTAAAGCCATTGTCATCTATCATCCACGGACGCAAAAAAGATGCTCGTGAGTCTCTGACCACTATATTCCTTATTTTCAAATCGAACAAAGTAGTTGGTTTATTATTGTCTTTAGGAGATAAGGCATCAATAAGAAATTGGATATTAAGTGGCGACTTTTCTGTTTTTTGTATTATGTCTGCGTCCAGCCCAATGATCTCAGCATAGTTGAGCACAATCCGATGGTCGTAGAAAAGCGCCCATAAGTCGATCCCGGCAGCCACTTTAGCTATGGAGGCTATTCGCTCTTCGTCAGGAGAATCCAACGTCACTCCTGAAAGCTTAACCTCACTAAATGGGGTTAAGGTTAGACTTTCGATGTCCAGCCTACCTCCTAAAAGAGACGACAACTCCTTACTGACTCTTTCCCGGACTTTCTGCTGAACTGTTGGAATAGAAAGAACAACGTATAGGCCGACGTAAACAACGACAGAAAGCACAATCAAAGACATGATTATGCTTCGGAAAACATTATATATTGATTTCAACACTCTCATTAACACTCGGATATGCACGGTTTCACTTCACTGATACAGAAACCATGCCCTATTACAAGACGTAATTATCTACAAAATTAATAAAAAAAGACGGTTTTACATCAATTAAATATAAAAAAACAGATTTGCATCTTTCAAAAAATAGTATTAACTTTGCATTGTACTCAAGAAAAAACTCTCTCCCGATAAATTTATTATGAGCACGACTATACTTGGAATTGAATCGAGTTGCGACGATACCTCAGCGGCAGTAATCACAGATGGCCTCTTGAGGAGCAATGTCATAGCAAGCCAGAAAGTACATGAACAATTCGGCGGAGTTGTGCCGGAATTAGCCAGCAGGGCGCATCAGCAGAATATCCTTCCGGTAGTGAGCGAAGCACTGAGGCAGGCAGGAATCGCTGCTTCCGATTTGGATGCAATAGCCTTCACTCGAGGTCCGGGACTTCTCGGTTCGCTCCTTGTAGGCACATCTTTCGCCAAAGGAATGGCTATAGGATTGTCTATCCCGACCATAGATGTCAATCATCTGCATGGACATGTGCTAAGCCATTTCATAAAAGAAACTGAATTGCAAGAAGTGCCTGATTTCCCTTTCTTATGCCTGCTGATATCCGGAGGGAACTCACAGATCATTTTTGTTCGCTCTCCATTTGAAATGGAAATACTTGGAAGCACCATCGATGATGCAGCCGGAGAAGCATTCGACAAATGCGCCAAAGTCATGGGATTGCCCTATCCTGGAGGGCCTCATATCGACCGCCTCGCTGCTGAAGGAAATCCTGAAGCATTCAAGTTTGCAAAGCCTCACATTCCTGGATTAGATTACTCGTTTAGCGGACTTAAGACTTCTTTTCTATACACTATCCGCGACAATATCAAGATAGATCCCGATTTTATAGAGAAAAGAAAAGCTGATCTTGCCGCATCGCTCCAGAAAACCATTATAGATATTCTTATCAATAAATTGGCTATAGCCGTAAAAGAGACAAAGGTGAAGGCTGTAGCGATCGGTGGCGGAGTATCGGCAAATTCAGGAGTAAGAAAAGCAGTAGAGGAATTCTGCCGTAAGAGAGGAATTAAAGCTTGGATACCCAAAAGAAGCTTTACCACCGACAATGCGGCCATGGTGGCAATGGCCGGTTATTTCAAATATCTAAAAGGAGATTTCTGCCCTCTTGATATGCCACCATATTCAAAAGTAGAAGTATAATTTCGGACAAAGGATTATTATGAACGAAGTCCCAAACATAGAGAAACGCCACATAGTGGTCTACGGCTACACGCGTGATGAACTGACAGGCATCCTGAAGCATTTCGAAAAGCACCTTCCAGAATATATAAAGGTTGCTATCGAATCAGGATTACTCGTCTCGAAAATCACGCTCATTGGCCAACATGGGGGTATGGCTATCCTTAGCTTCCAGATGAACAGGCTGCATCAGAACCTTCGAGATATTTTCACAAAAGACGTTATTGCTGATGAAGACAAGACCCTTGCCGAGGTGCTTGGCGACCTGCTAAAGGAAAGAGAACTTACGGTAGCCTGCGCCGAAAGCTGCACTGGAGGAAACATCGCACATCGCATCACTCAACAACCCGGCAGCAGCGAGTATTTTCTTGGAAGTATCGTGAGCTATGCAAATGATGTCAAGACCAATGTTCTTGGTGTCCCGCAGAAATACATCGACCAAAAAGGTGCAGTCAGTCGCGAAGTGGTAGAGGCCATGGCGGAAGGCGCCTCCAGGCTTATGCGCAGCGACTGCGCAATATCCACATCCGGCATTGCCGGACCTGGCGGTGGCACCAAATACAAGCCCGTAGGTACGGTCTGGATCGGTGCTAAATATGGCAGTAAACTTGTCAGCGAATGCCGACACTTCAAAGGAAACCGAAACGACGTAATTGAGCAAGCTACGGCCCACAGCATGGTAATGCTCATCAACCTCCTGCGTGATACATACGAGGAAGAAGACGATCTTGCTGATGAATAGAGCTTGAGCTGATTTCATTGATTCAGCTCCCTAAGCAGTATGGAGTTTGCTCGGTCCACTACCGACGTATCAAGACTCGCAAGATAAATCTGTGTGGTCAGTTCAGAGTCATGCCCCATTCCCTCGCTGATCACACTGATGGGGATACCTTTTGCCTTAGCCGCGGATGCCCAGCTATGACGGGCTACATACATGGTAAGTGGTATGGGAAGTTCAAGGCTTGTAGCTATCGTCCTCAGATGTCGGTTGATGCTATAGCCGGCGTTTCTGTAGGCATATAGGGCTATGGAATTCGGATTCCTAATGATAGGCAAAAGGTATTCAGTCTCTGATTTTGGATATTTATCCAGTATGGCTTGCATATCAGGAGTCCATTCTATGACCAACTGCTGGCCTGTCTTGCGACGTCGATATGTCACATATCCATTTCGCAGATCACTTTTCTTCAGGAATGCCATATCGACAAAACTCATACCCCTTAGCATAAAACTTAAAATAAAAATATCGCGGGCATGTTCTATTTCGGGCCTTAATGTCAGATCCATACACTTTATCTTCTTTATTATCTTCATCGGCAACGCACGCTTCACGGTCTTTTCTATGCCTGTGTATACCTTTCGGAATGGGTTTCTATTTTCTGTCAGGCCATCTTCTACAGCCCTGTTGTAGACAGCTCTGAGAATACGTGTATAGAAAGAAATTGTATTCGGCGACATGCCTCGCTTCCGCTGCCATGATTCATACGACTCCATCGTATCCCTACACAGGCTCTCGAGCATAATATCTTCTCCATCCCTATATTTCCTGAAACTGTTAAGAGCCGCCTTATATGTCTCGGATGTCCTCACCTTTCCGTTCATCTTTAATTTCGCTATGATTTCTTCCATATCCAAACAGAGAATTTTGCTCAATCACACGTTCATACTCTTCTACTATCTCATCTGACGTATACTGAAGTCGGTTTTTATCAAGGTCTTGTATCACTCTACCTATACGCTCCAAATCCATCTTAATCTGCTCTCTGACAGACAATATATATGATAGTCGAGAACTCGAACTGCTACAGGTGACAGTCGCTTTCCGATCATTCCATTCGTAAGGAAACACCTTATATTCGGTAGATATCTGCCTTGGTCTACGCTCATGAATCACCTGATAATAGATCGAACCCTCTTTGCCAACAGTAGTTGAAGGCCTGAACTTAACTTTAATAGTAGCCATATCCTGTGAATTTTACTTGCATGTTAAGGAGAAAATATAAAGTTTCCGACAAATATAATCAGATTTTCTAATTTTTCATTAAATTTTATTCTCTAAATATTTGCATGAATCAGTAATTTTTAGTAACTTTGCATCCGATTTGTGGCACATCCTTAAAAACCGGACATTTTGATGCACCGTCTGGCGATATGAGACTGTGATGGCCGCCTCAATCCGAAAGTTAAATTTTTATAGA
>CAYSMP010000130.1:0-11951 GCA_964432215.1 uncultured Sangeribacter sp. | reverse complement strand
TCGAAGATTTCCTGCTTTTCTTCAGTTGAAAGATGCATTGTGTTGAGAGTTTAAAAAAGTTATAAAATAGGTTGTTGCCTTTCTTTAAAAGGATTACTCCGGGGTCTCTCTCCCCTTGGTGGGGGCACCCTTTCGTCAAAAGGCGGTGCAAAGTTAGTGAAAATCTTTGAAATGTGCAAATTTTTATGGCACACAAATCACGCAAAATCCGTTCCTTACCGCTCTCCAAGTTCTTCAATATATCTCCTGATAACAGGTATCAGCGTAGGAATATCATTCTCTATTACATCCCATAATACTTCCGGACTGATTGCAAAGTATCCATGTACCAGAATATGGCGCATACCTTCTATCTGTTTCCAAGGCAAATCCATGTGGGATTCTTTAAACTCCTTCGTGATTTTATAGGCAGCTTCTCCTATTATCTCAACAATCTTAGACAGTCCAAAAAATGCAACTCTGTCGCTCTTTATCATTTCCAAGGAGTAGTTTGCCTTTTCAGACTCAAGTAAAACAGCCATCTTGAGCATATGCTGAAGTCTACCTTGGTCTTTAAGCGGATCTCTCATATATTAATATTCTGTCATGTTCTACACTTGGTCGTGCAAAATCCAGCAAGCCTTCATTGTCTACCAAATCGACTTTCCTACCCAAAAGTTCAGAAAGGTCCATAAGCATACCTCCCATTTTGAAGAGGGAAATCTTTCCTGCGGAACGGTCATAATCAACAAGAATATCAATATCGCTGTCCGGATTCTCCTCCCCCCGGGAATACGAGCCAAACAGCCAGGCCCTTATGACGGGCTGCCCTGATAGATATTCCCGTATTTTGGGAATGAAATCCTTTATTTTGGGGTTAATCATATTAAAGGTTGTTGGTTTTTGTCAATGATCTACTTATTTTATAAACAAACAAAATAATCTTCAGAAAAGTTTTACTCTCCTACTGCCTCCATCGATGTGCTTTTGCAAAGACTCGTACATGTCTGACCATAATTACTTTGCGATGTGCTTTTTGCCTGCCTGGATGTAGAGCTGGCCGGGGGCCGGGTTGGCGATGCGGCGGCCGAGAATGTCGTAGCAGGGAACATCTGTTTCTGGTTGCTCTGTAATTTCTGCTATCTTATCGACACCTAAAAAATCATTGACGGGAAGTTCTGTGCATCCTTCTTCATTTCGATACAACACTCTGCCATCCATGCTTAAAACACGGTTGAAGATGTGATGCATACAGGGACAACTTGGCAAGTATAGGAAGTTTATTATAGTAAGGCATCCATAGCCGGCGATACCGATGCTTTCGACAATGGGTTGCTTGAGAAAGTCCATCCATTCTCCATACCATTCATCATATGTTGCCACCCGTAAAAGTCGATGTTCTTCTCCATCTATTTCTACATGGTCAATGGACTTGACTTTGTAGTCTATTTCCTCTTGAAGATGAAACGCTCTATAAGATTCTCCTACATTGCATGTAAAGTCATATAGAAGCTTTTCCTCAAGTGTATATGACTCCAAATCTTTATATCTCTCTGGCGTATATAAGTCCATCCACTGGTATTCATTCTCAGAATTATCCTTTACAATCAGTGTGTATACCTTCCCATCTTCCTCACGCATATACCCTTCATGCTCATAATAATTGTTATCCACATCAAACAGGTAGGGCTTACTGTCTGTGTCATAATCATAGTTTGCCTTTCTAAAAGCCACAAGCTTATGGTAGGTCTTACCGTTGATTTCCTCAGGACCGTCAAATTTGACATAAAAGACCTTCCTGTTGTTCCAATGGATTGAAATGTGTTCCCATACACGGTCATAGCGGATCATAGACTTGTATTCCTCGGCTGAGGCGGAGAAGGCGAGGGAGAATAGGATAGATAGTAAGGAGAGTTGTAAAATCCGGGTAGAAATTTTATTCATAAGTAGTTGTTTTGGTGTTGATTAATTGATTTAATGCTCTCTGGGATGATATTCTGATGCTGCATCCGTTACGGGTTGTTATGTAACAGCGGCTTCCAGCCGCTATGCGGAAGTCGCCGTTCCATGGCTACGCAGTGTATTAGTTACTTTGCGATGTGCTTTTTGCCAGCCTGGATGTAGAGCTGGCCGGGAGCGGGGTTGGCGATGCGGCGGCCGAGAATGTCGTAGCAGGGAGCGTCTGGTTTCTGTTTAACCATTATGTCGGCAACTCCGTCAGTAACTGAGAATGGACCGTATTGCAGATCGTCAAATTGGTTTCCCTTCAAGCAGGAGAAAATCAGGTGGCCATCAATGTCAAAGACTCTGTTGATGGCATTTTTGAGCCACATCTTTGTTAACGGCTGACCACTATATTCATGATAATTTAGACAGCCAGATTCTCCCGCTCCAATTCCTTCGATAAACGTATGAGATGGCATTAGGTCACCATCATATTGATCAATGCTTGCTACTTCAATGCTTCTGCAAGTCTCGCCATTGATTTCGATCGTATTCTCGGAAATCACTTTGAATTGGCATTTGTAGATGCCCCCCGTTATAAATGTCCAAGCGTCATACTCCTCTCCAACCCTACGGTTGAAATCATAAAGTACAATCTCAGTGATATTATCTGTATTCTGTTCCGAAACTTCTACTGAGGGAATATAGGGTTCTCCGTATTCATCTATGAGCGTATACACCATACCATTTTCTTCACGCATATATCCTTCCAGTTCATAAACATTGTCTTGAATCTGATACCCTTCTTCGGTCGGGATTGACTTCTTGAAAGTCACAAGACGATGATAGGTCTTTCCCTTTATTTCCTCAGTTCCATCAAATCTCATGCATTTGATGTATAGTTGTTTATGAGACCCCTCAAGATTCAGGCATTCCCACACGCGGTCATAGCGTATCATGGACTTGTATTCCTCGGCGGAGGCGGAGAAGGAGAGCGAAAAGAGGATAGATAATAAGGACAGTAGTAAAATTCTGGTAGAAATTCTTTTCATGGGCAAGTATGTTTTTTAGATTGATGAATTTATGTGACAGTCTCCGGGATGCGCCTTCCTGGCAAAAGTATTCCTTCGTCTGCAAATTTAAGGAAATTTGTCGTAATTGACAAATTTTCCGCGAATGTTTTTGATGCAGGCGCCGTATTTCGATTACATTGCCATGCGCCGACCTCCATGGCCCTCCGGAACTCCGGTCATAAATTTTTTCTGCGCCCTTCTGCCCGTTCCCAAAACACTGTAGGATATAAAGTTCTGTGCCTCACATCCCTTCCGCACGAGGCTCAGCGGTTGGCTTTACCCAAGACTCGGCGCAGTGCCTGGCCAGAGTCTGTAGCAGTCGGCTCTGCGGAGGCTGGAAGCCTCCGTTCCATGGCTGCGCGATTACTTCGCGATGTGCTTCTTCCCTCTCTGGATGTAGAGCTGGCCGGGAGCGGCCTCCGTGATGCGGCGACCCAGGATGTCGTAGAGAGGAGCGGTATCTTCTGAATGCTCTGTGATAGACACGCCATCCGGAATACGGAAATTTTCATACTGAATCTCGAATGCGAGAGACGGGAACGGATTATATATTACATTTCCGTCGAGATCAAGCAGACGGTTGAAATAATTCTGAGCCCATCTCATTGTCGGACGAGCCTCTAACTCATGATAATTCAGGCACCCATGTTCAATGGAACCGATACCCTCGACAACCTCTTCGCCATACAAGTATTCATTCTCTTTCACTTCATCTGGGAACAGACAGATTTTTCTATAGGTCTCTCCTTCGATCTCGATGTTGTCATCACGGATGACTGTAAAAATACATGGCTGTGAGGTTTGCATGCAGAATGACATCCCACCATAGCAGTCTCCCTGCTTACGAGTAAAATCATACACTGGGATCTCTACTATTACCTCATTGTCTTCCGGTTCGTTTTTCCCGGGAATAAACAATGGACCGTAATCAATATCGGATTCTGGAAATTCATACGGATAACATATTACCAGAGTATATACCACGCCATCCTCTTCTCTCAGATATCCCTCGTGTTGATTCAGACCATCGACATAATTGTCATAACTATATGTTTTGGTAAACTGATCATATCTTGGGAAAGTCTTTCGGAAAGTCTCGATTTTATGATATTCCTTACCGTTGATTTCTTCAGTCCCGACAAACTTCATACACTTTACTACACAGTCTGGATCATCATGGCCATCGCTATAGCATTCCCATACCCGGTCATACCGGATCATGGACTTGTATTCCCCGGCCGAGGCGGAGAAGGAGGAGATCAGCACAGTGGCAGCGATTATGATGGCCAAAGAGCATTTTGATAGATTAGTAAAAAATTTTTTCATACACTTTTATTTAAATTATTTGCTTGGAATTAATGGGGAGTGCATCTGTCATGACAGATGCACTCTTTGATTGCAAATTTATTTATCATTTTTGAATTACGCAAATATCTAACCGTAAAAATCCAATTATTGCTTATTAATTGGTGGTAATTGATAGTGCCGCTCCTGCTTTTACAGAGAATCCATTTGACAATGTCACTTTTTCTCCTTTAACTGTTAATCTTCCACCTGTGGCAACTTCTGCTCCATCCAAAGACACATCTTTGTCGCATCGTAAACTTAATTTGCCTTTAGATAGAATATTTAGTCCCGATCCTACATTAATACTGTCTACAGCTCTGACATCAATATCGGCATCTTGACCAATCACTACAGAGGTGGACTCGGCATATCCAAGTTGAGCATCCCTTACTACAAATTTCTTATTACAGTTTTTTAACTCATCGTTATAACAATCAAGTTTTACAATTGGCAGGAACCCGCTTTTATATACACCGACTGCTTCCATCTTTCCTCCGTCTACATACATAACGGGTGCTTTGGATTCGTTAACATTATAATGTCTTATGCCACCTTCTCCATTATTTATAACGACAGTGCTACCGACCGCATCAGATCCACCAACTGTAATATTCAACCTATCCCATGAAACGTGCACATTTAAATTTGATGGTTGTCTTATCCACATCTCAAATTCAGGATCTCCTATCAGATTATGTGTATGACGAACAAATCTTCTATTGCTATTATATTCAACATCAAAAATACTTTTTGAAATAGCTTCTGCAATACCAATCTTAGGGTTTTTAGGTAATTGTCGAAGGAATAGGACTTCCAAGTCCGGAGAATGTTTCCAATAGCCAGATCGAGTATTTCCAACATATGCAACACCACCATAAACACCTCCTACTGTGTACGAGGATGCCATGGTATGAGGTAAATCAAAAACATCTCTCCAACCTGCATAGACATCAAATGGCATAGTGGTGCAAGACATTGTGTAGACAACAGATGGACAATCATAATTATTCATGAGATCCAATCCATTGTTATAACATAATTTACTGAGATTAGTCTGACTCTTTGTAGAATCCTGATCATATTTATATGTATTCAATGCTTTAATGTATTCCCAATCTGGTTCATTGATTCCAGAACAGGCTATAGTTCCAGGTTCGCCGTGCCCCATTAGACTATTATATCCTGAGACATTCATCTGGTTGATTATGACTTCTCCTGTTGGATAAGAGTTAGCCGCAGTATTAGCTATTTTAGAATCTAAGAATGACACTACAGAGTTAAAAATGCCAGACATTTCCTTTAGAGTATTTTTATAATAATTTTTACCATCATACTGGACAAAAATCATTGTATCCGTTAGATAATTTGCATTTCCTCTACCCGGATTTGATTCATATAAAATCAATTTCTTGGTATAATTTGATACTTCTTCTTTTGAATGACATAAAAGTCTTCCTACATAGATATAAGGATCATAAGTACTTAAATAAGTACTTACATAAAGATTATTAGCTTCCTTAAAAAGAGACCATCCATTTTTAGAGAGATCGGAAAAATAATTATCTGTAGGTATATAGTTATCCCCGTTAGGATTATTTTTAATGACAGATCCAGCATTGAACGTCACAGCCTTTCGAATAGGCATGCGAGTTCGATGATCCCCGACAAGAAAGCAGAAGAAAGTTCCTTGAGCAGCATACTCATCCTGAAGATATTTTCGAAGAGAAGCAGCTTCATCCACTATACCATTGGAGCCGACTTTATATTTCGAGTCTTCATAGATGTCTTCAATAGCTTTGGTTATGACAGAATATCCCTTCTGTCTCTTCCATGTGGCAAGATCCTCAAGAGCGGGAATAAGCGATCTTTCAGAGATGATATAGTATCGTGGCAATTTCTGTAATAGTATAGACCCTCCAATTTCTAAATCCAAAGGCGAAACAGAGGCATTCTGTATTTGATCAGCATTTACTACTATATCGGAGATATTTATGAAACTTTCTGAATTTTGGGTACTGCTTTTTTGCTTGAAAAAGGTATTCTCCTTATATTCCAAACTAATCCGCATTGACCCACACATCTCAAGCTCTTTTTCCTTTCCGGAATACGCCAACGGCCACAGACCTACAGCTATGATATGGTATCTGCCTTCAAGACGTGATTCATCCAATATCTCGGCTTTAAACGAGGTCTTTAGACTGCGATACATTTCCTTGTCAGGAAATGTAAACATATCATCACTGTAGTCATTGATTGAAACATCTTCCTGAACTGGATAGATTGCATTATCCAGTACAAAGGGAGAGGCAGCACCTATATCTTCAATAGTCACGTTGAAATCGTAAGCATTGTCGGGCACCAGAAAGCGGATAACCTTGTAAGGAAGTTCCGGCTGGCCTATCTCACCGCTTCCGAACATATCTCGACCTGACACTTTGGAAAATGAGTTTCCGTTGGGCGCTGTGATGCTCCAGATGTCAAAGTCCGATGCATTAAAATCCTCTTGATGAATTATACCGGCATCAAGCCGTACAGGGTATCCTACTGATGTAATAAGTATCAGTAGACACACCCATATCGGCATACTATTTGATTTAAAGTTCATAGTGATAAAGATTTAGTCAGTGATTATCATTCGCTTGCTGTCGATCTCCACGCCGTCGGCGATAAGGGAGTAGATATACATGCCAGGAGCAAAATAAGAGGCATCAATAACATTGACAATATCCCCACGCTCACGGATGTCTATGCGGTGTACTTGTTTACCTTGGAGGTCGTATATACAGATGAAGGCGGAAGCAACACTTTGTGGAACGCTGCATTCGATAGTAGTCGTGGTATTGAAGGGATTTGGCTTATTCTGCTTAAGAGAGGCTTTTGTATCCACAAGACCATTAACAGAAGCCGGCATAAATGACGGTCCCTGCTGGCCGAGAATGGATTCGATAATTTCTTCCTGCTCTTTTACCTTGCCAGAGAGCTCTTTATATGCTTCAACAAGAAGAGGAATGAAACCTGTATAATCTATAGCGAGCATACCTTCCTCATCCTCGACCACAAGATTAGGATAGATCTTCTGTATTTCCTGTGCAATGAAGCCAAAATGCAATCTTTCTTTGGAATCGTCAGTACCATTGACAACCGAGTTCTTTTTTGCCAGATCTTCGGCATAGGATTCTTCCGTGGAAGAAGTAAGATTGTAACTTACGGGATTCACTTTAAGGAGTCCTACATAATAGTCATTCAAATACTCTATATTCTTCTTAAGGCGGGAATCGGATGTAGTCAAGAATGATGGTGCCTTAATGTTATAAGTCGAAGTTATCGCATTATTTGTAGAGGTCCAAGTTAAACCTGCTGTGTTAGATGTTCCCAGTATTAACGCAAACTTACTTCTCGCATGAAGTCTAAGAGTTCCATTAGCACTGTTGCCTGCTATGTTCGCGTAGTTGCCAAATCCAAAAGTTATGTGACCCATATTTGTACCTATATCGGGAACAGTACTTGGATTTGAGATACCCCAAATGTTAAGGGAGGCCGTTTTGTCAATAGTCGTAGGTAACACATCACTGGAAGATGTGGAACCCAAATTATTTAGTAGCTCGCCACCGGATTGAATGATATTCGTAGGTGTGCCAATTCTTGTTTGACCATTAGTCGAGACTGTGATTTGAGCGTTTGAGCACAGGGATATCCCGAGTGCAAAAATAAGAAGAGTCTTTCTCATTTTATTCTGATGTTTTAGGTTTGATAAATGTATTGGAAGATTTAGTCAATAGATTATGGAAGGTCGTTTCAATAGACCTGCATATAGCCAGTCAGGACTGTTCCGTCCTCTGCGACAGCAGTTAGTTGGTATTCGCCATACTCCAATTCAAAAGGAACTGATTCTCCAACATGAATAGATGGCACTTCACAGATTACTCCTGTATCGTATTTTTCGAAGCTGAGGGAGAACTCACCTTCGTAATAATTAGAGGTCAAAGTCAGAATTGCATCTGAGTAGACTACTTCAATAAAGTTCCTTGAGGGCATACGCATTATATTGGTATGCTTTGATTGCAGTAGCAAAACTGCACTTCCATTAGCTGGAGGATTGGAATTTTTAGACGATTCCGATTCAGCAAATACTGGCAAGGCCATTGCTATGATAGCCACTGCCAAAACAAGTTTGTTTAAAGTCTTCGTGATCATATTATAATTGTTTAAGATGTGACCACAAAGTTATATACTTATCTTGATTGTAGCTATAAAATACTAATTATAAATCTATCAAAAATTTATCACTATATTAACATACAGAAATACAGTGAGTTGCGAATGTATATCAAAAATATATCAACTCAGAAAAATCTAAGAAAGATTTCCTTTTCGACTTGGTCGCTCTTTTCAATCTTTGCTTTCAATCGAGATTTCTTATTGTAAAGAACAGTTATCTTATGTCCTGTTAGAATTGAAATTGTTCTGGGGGTGAATCCTAACACAAGATAAAGAAACAAGCGATAGTCCTCTTCCTTCAGATTAAAAAATATCTTTTTAAAAGATGAATATAGTCCTCCGGACTTCTCATCAACATATTTACCTATCTCTTCTATACCTGCTCGGTCAGAAAAACTCTTTAAAATGCTTTTAATTTTTTTATCAAGTTCTTCTTTATCATTCTTAGTGTATCTACCTTGATAGTAATCATCACAAAGTCGATTGGCCTCAGCATAATGTTGCTTGATAATTTTTTCAAAACCGTCAGTCTTAATTTCGATGGAGTCTGAGGATTCTTTTTCCGGTATAATTTTAGTATTTTCTACTTGTAATAAGTCAGCACGGAGTATATCCAAATCTGCTTCCAGCTTAAGTCGTAAAGTTTCTTCTCTATGCGCTCGCTCACGAAGCCTCCAAAGCACAACAATGCTAATCACAACAAACATCAGAAATAAAACTATATAAGACAGTCTTTCATTTCTTATTGACTGTTGCCGCAGGTTGGCCCGCATATCATCATATTGATTAATGGATTCATATACGTTATTTTTAAATATTAACGATAATACACTGTCTTGAGTGTTCTTATAGCCTTCCAAGCTTTCATAGGCAGCTTTATAGTCTCCTTGATTTGCCAGCACTGTAAAATTTGAAGCGGATGTGACATCCTTTTTCTCTAAGGTTTCACACCAATCCTTACAATTAACCGAAGAATCAACTGAAAGCTCATTTATTGTGATTTCGAGAATCTTTCTATCATTATCGGTAAGGACTGCCGGGTCTATATCATGAGCTTTATGATAGCTTTCCATGCATTCACTGTATCTTCCAAGGCCAAATGATGAAATTCCTTTCAATTGAAATATTTCTGAAAGAATAGCTTTATTAATATGAGCAGCGGAATCAAGGTCAATATCATTCAAATGGTGCAACGCTTCCTCATACTGACAATTATTATTATATGACCTTGCTAACATTAATTTAGAAGAAAGTAACCATTTTTTATTGTTTAGTTTAGAGAATGCGTTCACTGCAACTCTACCATAATCTATCTGTGCTGATCCATCGTATATTTCTCCATAAAGCATACAAAGACCCTTTGCACACTGTCCTTCCCACATGTAATGCTTTCCTTCCTGAGCGATATCCAAGCCGTGTTTGAAAGAGACTGCGGCTTCTCCGAGCCGGTTGGCGTTCATCTGAATCATGCCTTTCAAGAAGAGCGCGCGGGATGCTTTTTCATCGTCATCGTGTTGGAGAAAATAGTCGGTTGCAACGGATATAAGGCTGTCGTCGGTCTCGTCGATGAAATTCTTGTAGCGGGCATGGGTTAGGAGAAGGGCATAGTAGGCACTGTCAGCTGTCGAAGCAGTGGGGGCGAGACGATAGTCGCTGAGTATCATCAAGGCGGAGTCGGGGTGTTCCTCCATGATAGAACTCCATGATAGAATCAGCATTGGCAAGAACGGAATCGAAGTTATGTCGACAGCCGCAGAGTAGGCATGCGATGAGCAGACCGACTAAGAGAGCCGGTCCGGAGAAGCAATATGGATGATGCCTGAAACTCATTGCAGTTTTTTTCTTAACACTGCAAAATTACTAAAAATAAAGAAACCAACAAAATGCCATATCATTTTGTTGGTTTTGCTAAGTCAGGGCATGGGAGGAGGAATAGAGATGATCTTCTGTTGATTGCAAAAGAAGACACTTTGGGGCGTACATTGCAGGATCTAAGTCTCGCGTAGAGGCTCGCTCGCTACGCTTCGCATTGCATGAATGTGGCAGTCTCGGAAAGCTCAATATCCCGGAACTTGGCGAGCCCTCTGCTGCTCTGCGAGATAAAATTTATACAAGATTATGAGTTGTGGATTCTTCGAAGGTCTGAGCCGGAAGGAGCCTGGTAGATGCGGAGGCCGAATTCGCGGATGCAGGCGTAGACGTAGTCGAAGATGTCGGCCTGGAGACGTTCGAAGGCAGCCCATGAGGTGATCTTGGTGAAGAAGTAGAGCTCGAGGGGGAGGCCCTGCGGAGTTGGCTGGAGCTGGCGCACCATGAGGATTACTGCGGGGTCCGGATGCTTCTTGATTATGTCGGGATGGGCAGTGAGATAACGGATAAGATATTTGCGGAAGAGGGAGAGGTTTACCTCTTGCTTGGCATGCTTGATGGAGTGCTCGGTGATGAGTTCCTTTTCCAACAAGCGTTCTATCTCATCTTGATGCAGGAAGCGTATTGAGTCAAAGTCGATATAGATGGATCGGGATACCCTGCGGGCTCCTACCTCACGCATGTTCTGGTAGTTGCGGAAGGAATCGGTGATGAGTGTATAGGGGTGGATGGTGACGATGGAGTTGTCCCAGTTGCGCACTTTCACCGTGGTGAGCTTTATACTTTGCACCTCACCGTTGGCACCGGCCTTGTCGCAGATGATCCAATCACCCTTCTTAAGCATATTGTTGAGGGTGAGCTGCACGCCGGCCACGAATCCTTTGATTGTATCTTGAAACACCAACATCAGTACTGCTGCAGATGCACCGAAACCTGTCAGCACCATTCCCGGTTTTTTGTCGAAAAGGATACTGAGTCCTATGATGATACCGATTAACACCAATATCAGCTTGACGGCACCTTCAATGACTGTCAGATTATGTTCGGCAGCCTTGTCGCGTTTTTCAAAGCCATCTACAGTGTTGGATATCAGCACGCAGATGAGGTTGACAACAGCGTATACGATATATACCTGAGTCAGTTTTTCTATGATCTCCACACCCCAAACATGATTTGAGAATGCCTGAGGAAGCAGCCAAGCGAGGATAAGGGCAGGAGCGAGTTGAGAGAAGGCCTTCATGGCTTTCTCGTTGAGTATGTCGTCGTCCCATTCGGTCTCAGTTTTGCGGGTAATAATGTCCATTAGTGGCGTTACAATCCTTACACAAAGGAAGTACGAAGCCACAGATATCAACACCACCAAGATGAGCAGTGTAGGGCTGATGAAAGGAGCCGCTGTCTCAGGGGTGAGCAGCGAATTGAGGAGGTCGGTTATCCAGCTTCTTAGGGTCATAAATTAAGTGTTAAGTATTAAACATTAAACAGTGAGTATTAAACATTAAACAGTGAGTATTAAACATT
>CAYSMP010000129.1:0-12033 GCA_964432215.1 uncultured Sangeribacter sp. | reverse complement strand
TTTCGCCTTCTGCTACATATCCGCAGATGGTGCATATCCATTCTTTAGCCATATTGTTTTCTTTATTTTTTAGATTTAACTTATTTATAAATTGCCCTCACCTTGTGCGAGCAAAAGTAGAACAAGGGAAGAGGGTAAATGGTTCAGAAAAAATTTGATTTTTTCACTTCCTAAATCTAAACATCATGCGCCAACTCGTAGAAGGCTATAGCAGAGGCTGCTGCCACATTGAGGGAATCGACTCCGTGATGCATCGGAATCTTCACGACATAGTCGGCAGAATCAATCGTCTCAATCGGAAGGCCCTCCCCTTCCGTACCCATGACGATAGCAAGTTTAGACTCATTTTTCAACACCGGATCAGAAATATCCACTGAATTATGTCGCAGTGCCATAGCCACAGTCTTGAAGCCACATGCTTTTAGGCGGTCAAGGCCCCCATCAAGTCGAGTCCACGGAATAAGAAACACAGAACCCATCGACACTCGGACAGCACGGCGATTCAGAGGGTCGCAAGCCGTAGGCGTCAGAAAGACAGCATCCATCCCAAGGGCTGCTGCAGATCGAAATATAGCACCTATATTAGTAGTGTCGCTCACATCGTCGATCACCACTATCCTACCGGATTTTTTACACAACTCCTCTACTGAAGGCAAATTCGGACGCCTCATCGCACAAAGCACTCCACGCGTAAGAGTATAGCCTGTGATCGCCGCAAGCACTTCCCTGCTTCCAGTATAGACCGGCACATCTGGCATTCTTGCTATTATATCAGCAGCGTCTCCATCTATATGGCGCCTTTCACACAGAAGGGCCACAGGCACCGTTCCGGCATCGAGAGCCACGCGGATTACCTTAGGACTCTCTGCAATAAAAAGCCCCTCCTCCGGATGAAGAGAATTGCGGAGCTGAGCCTCTGTCAGCCCCGCAAAAACCTTTATCCTGGGATCATCAACTGATGTGATCTCGACAGGATCCATCACATCAGTTTCTTGTAGCGTATGCGATGGGGTGTCTCAGCATCAATTCCATCGCGCTTCTTGCGATACTCTTCGTAGTCGGAATACCCGCCCTCATAGAATGTAATCTTCGAGTCCCCTTCGAAAGCAAGAATATGAGTGGCGATGCGATCGAGAAACCAACGGTCGTGGCTAATTACGACAGCACATCCTGCGAAATTCTCAAGACCTTCTTCAAGAGCCCGGAGCGTATTGACGTCAATATCATTGGTAGGCTCGTCAAGCAGAAGCACGTTACCTTCTTCCTTGAGAGCCATTGCAAGATGGAGACGGTTGCGTTCACCACCGGAAAGCACACCAATTTTCTTCTCTTGATCAGCCCCTGTGAAGTTGAACTTCGAAAGATAAGCCCGCGCGTTCATATCGCGACCTCCCATACGGAATGACTCTACACCCTGTGATATTACTTCATATACACTCTTCTCCGGGTCAAGATCTTTATGAGACTGGTCTACATAGGCGATCTTCACAGTCTCTCCAACCTCGAAATCACCACCATCTTGCTTTTCAAGCCCCATTATGAGACGGAAAAGAGTTGTCTTTCCTGCACCATTAGGACCGATCACTCCAACAATACCGTTTGGAGGCAGCATGAAATTGAGATCGTCGAAAAGGTTTTTCTCTCCAAAAGCTTTTGCCACATGATTGGCGAGAATAACCTTGTTGCCAAGACGCGGACCATTGGGGATGAAGATCTCGAGTTTCTCTTCACGCTGCTTCTGGTCTTCATTAAGCAGTCGGTCGTAGCTTGCCAGACGTGCCTTACCCTTTGCTTGACGTGCTTTAGGAGCCATGCGCACCCATTCAAGCTCACGCTCGAGAGTCTTGCGTCGCTTGCTGGCCTGCTTCTCTTCCTGAGCCATGCGCTTGGTCTTCTGATCAAGCCAAGAAGAATAGTTACCTTTCCAAGGGATACCTTCACCGCGATCAAGTTCGAGAATCCATCCTGCCACATGATCAAGGAAATAGCGGTCGTGGGTAACAGCGATGACAGTACCTGGATATTGCTGAAGATGCTGTTCGAGCCAGTCGATAGACTCTGCATCGAGGTGGTTGGTAGGCTCGTCGAGCAGCAGCACATCGGGTTGCTGAAGGAGAAGGCGGCAAAGGGCCACACGTCGGCGTTCACCACCGGAAAGTTGACTTACAGGCTGATCATCCGGCGGACAACGTAGTGCATCCATAGCACGTTCAAGCTTATTGTCGATATTCCAGGCGTCGGCAGCATCAAGTTTATCTTGAAGCTGAGCTTGACGCTCCATAAGCTTATCCATCTTTTCGGGATCCTCAAGCACTTCCGGATCGCAGAAAGCGTTGTTGACCTCCTCATATTCTGCCAGAAGATCCATGATAGGCTTCACGCCTTCCTCCACCACCTGACGCACCGTCTTGTCAGGATCAAGCTTGGGGTCTTGCTCAAGGTAACCTACGGAATATCCTGGAGAAAACACCACTTCTCCCTGATAGTTCTTGTCGATACCTGCAATTATTTTCATCAGAGTGGACTTACCACTGCCATTAAGACCAATGATACCTATCTTGGCTCCATAGAAGAAAGAGAGGTAGATATTCTTCAATATCTGTCGCTGTGGGGGAATCACCTTTGAGACTCCTACCATAGAAAAAATTATCTTTTTGTCGTCTGCCATAGTTCGTTAATTCATAATTTAAGTTTCTATAACTCAACTTAAAAGTTATATTGACGTTCTCAAGCGAAAGTCGAATTAATAAGTAGCTCACAAAAATTAAACGACATATATTAACAAAGCATCTGCAAGGGTCTTGATATGATAAATGCCAAGCTGCCTCATGATTATCTCGCATTTATCATATCATTAATTTTTGCGAGCAACTTAATTATTTAGTGGCGGCTTTTGTACGATAGTCGCAGCGCACTTTTCCTTTGGCTATATTGTTAAGTTTCGAGCGCACAAGCTGCTTGCGGATTGGTGCAATATGATCTGTGTACACTTCACCTTCCAGGTGATCATATTCATGTTGGATTATACGGCTCAGGAATCCCGTGAACTCTTTCTCATGTTCTACGAAATCCTCGTCGAGCCAATTGAGCCTAACATGCTCAACTCGCTTTACATTCTCAGACAGACCAGGAATAGAGAGGCAACCCTCCGCACGGCTGACGGGATCCATGTCTTCGATCACGTCAAGTTCGGGATTTATGAGCACCATTTTAGAATCCTTGCACTCTGGAAAGTCGTCAGCAAGAACACTGCCATCAAGCACAATGAGGCGAATAGAGCGCCCTATCTGTGGAGCTGCCAGTCCAACTCCTTCAGAATGATACATAGTCTCCCACATATCTGCGATCAGCTTCTTGAGATCGGGATAATCGGGAGTGATTTCATCAGTCTCGGCGCGGAGCACCGGATGACCATAAAGATAAATTGGTAGTAGCATATTTAGTTGTTAGTTTTCAGTTTTTTTGTTGTAAATTATCAGTTAGCGCTAAGCAATCAGGAGTTTCTATAAAATTTGGGAGAGACCCCTACATTCTTCTTGAAATATTTTCCAAAGAATGACTGTGTAGGAAAATTTAGATTGTCACTGATCTGCTGCACAGTGAGATTGGTCGATTTAAGAAGAATCTTAGCTTCCAATATTAGAAACCGTTCTATCCATGAAGCGGCAGAGTATCCGGTCTGGGCCTTCACAGTACGCGAGAGGTGCTTAGGAGTAACGCCGAGTTCATCGGCGTAATATTCCAAAAATCTCTCAGTCTTGAACTTATCTTTCACCAGCTTGATGAAGCGGTCGCTAAGGCGTGCGGCAGAATCAGGAGATGACTCCAACAGGTCATAGCAGCGATATGCATACCTATAATAGAACGCAATGATGGAATGCTGAAGAGCCTTAAGGACCTGAGGGTTTTTCGTGTCAGATGATACAAGGCGAAGCGACTCATAAAGACTTTCAAACTTAGGAAGGATATCTGCAGGAATCTTTGTCACCGGATGATGAGCCATTGCGCGAAGATTCTGCATATCATTAATATGAAGAAAAATATCTTCTACGAAAAACTTTGACATCACAATGAAAGAGGCAGAAAAGTCCGGGCTTATTCCGAGCAGCTGCAGGGTCTCACCTGTACGGATATTCACTATTGCCGGCCCATCGAAATCATATGTAATGAGATTGTTGCTGAATTTAAATTGCCCTTTCCTTACAAAAATTGAAATGCTCGCAGTGAGTTTTACGGGTTCGGTAAATGGCGGAAGCATCGCCGCCGTAATATTATCAAATATCCAGAAATCCTTTCCAAGGATCTCGTCGACATTCATCGGGAGATTGACATAGCCATAGTCGAGTCTGCCACTTTCTTCATTCTCTTCTTTCATAGGCATCTTTATTATTTCATTTTATCGGTCACAATCAGACCACACAATACAAGCACACAACCCACGTATCCAAATGGATAAATGGTCTCTCCGAGGAGAAAGCAACCGGCAATCATCGTGACAGGAGGCTGGATGTAGAGATAGTTGTTGGTTGCGAGAGGCCCAATGATTTTCATTGACTCGTTCCATAACAAATAGGCCATAGAGGAGCACATCACAGCGAGGAAGAGGAGATTAAGGAGATACTGAGGTTGTGAGAAGTCGATTAGCATCTGAAGATGCAGGGGTTCTTTCTGCAACCACAGTAATGGCAGAGATGTGATCAGACCATAGAAAAATAGCTTCCGAGTGAGGAAGAACGTATTATAGATAGGTATGAGTCGCTTGATAGCGATGGAGTATACAGCCCAAGAAAGAGCGCATGAGATGGCGAGGATATCTCCTATAGGGTGGATCTCCATACCGAGGCCCTTACTTATGGATTCGCTCATGATGACGAGCGCAACCCCTAAGAAAGCTACTATCGAACCAATTATCTCGCCACGCTTCATTTGCGTTTTATAGATTACAGCCAGAAGGATCGCCGTAAATATAGGAGAGATTGATGAAAGCAGGGATACATTACCCGTTGATGTGTATATCAGGGCATAGTTTTCCATCAGAAAGTATAGGGTACCGGAGCATATGCCGCAGAGTGCCATTTGGAGTTCATCCCTCCATGACTTTGAGCGCATTTCCTTGAATGTAAGGACAAGCATCATAAGATATGCAAGAGTGAACCGATAGACGTATACCTCAACCGGGGTCATGTCGGCACCTTCCATGAGTACTTTCGATGCAATGAAGCTGCATCCCCAGCATATGACAGTGATCAGGGCACCAATGTGTCCTGTAAGTTTGCTATTTTTCCAACCATTCTTTTTTTCAAGAATCATAACGGATGTAAGGTTATGCACGGAGGAATCGGAAGTCCGTGCCATTCACGTTACAAATTTAGTGAAAAATCGGCTATCTTAAAAATAATTTTGAAGTTTTCAATTTTTGACTCAAATTTTATATGTACTATTAACCTCACGCAAAGGCGCAAAAGCGAAGAGTTTCATGACAAAAAAACACAAGCGTAACTTGAATTTTTGACAAAAGAATTAAAGAATTATTGAGGAAGTCATCATAAAAAAAGGCATACGCAAGGTATCCGAAGAGACCTCAGCGTATGCCGTCATACCTGACCCCATATGTCCGGAGAGTATAAGGCGATGAATGCGATCATGTCATCGGCCCAAATGTCGATACTCTTTTAGATCAATGCATAATTAGCTACGCTCAAGCTAAAGCAAGTCATAATACATGGGTGCAGGAGTATATACATGGCTATAGTGGACCGTCAGGCCTCGGGCCTATAGGATGTCAAATGGGTGCACCGGTTGATGCATTGATGGGGGGAGCGTCTTCGGCGAAGAGACTCCTTCGGCTTCCGCCTCGGCACAGTATGAAATACATGGCTGTAGGAAGCGGCTCCCCAGTGTGGCAGACTTGTCATTGTACTCTTTCTAAGGCTCCGAGAGCCGTTGTCATCGTTTTTGACGTTTTCATCGTTGTCAACGATTAATACGGCAGTGCTGGCGATAGCACGGTGTGGGCCTAACAATCGCCTCGGGCCACCGTGAGGAAACCGTTGGTCAATGATAAATTATCATTAGATCCTTACAATTTGATGGTAGATGGTGGTCACTCTTGACTCACCACTGTAGGGGTCGGCAGGCTGGAAGCCTGCTATCCATACAAGCGTCGCCCTCTGGCTGTCGCGCCGAACCGGAAGCATTGATTCGGGTTTCCGCTTGCAAAGTTAATACCATTTTTAGGGGAGTGTCCCTTATTCTGATAAAAGCGTTTCTTCTTTATTTTTGTTGAAATATGGATATTTTATGATGGGGCACATACGCGGAGGCTACGCTTCGCTTGCCGGTTTCGCCGATTGTGGCGGATGGGGCGCGGATTTTTTACTTAATTTCAGACAATGCTAAATTTTCTACTAATTTGGAGTAAGCTGCAAAGGGCACAGAGGCTCGCAACACATGATATATTGCATAAAGCTTTCGATATCAAGCCATGCCTAAATATTGGGTGGTCATGACCTGAATGGTTGGGTGGTCTTCAGAGGAATATACAGCCAATGCCGAGGCTGAGAGCATCAACGCCACTATAATTTCCAGCAAAGGATAATATATGGAAAATGTAGTCACACTTCTTAGGAAAAAGTTTGCATACTTCGATATAATTGTGTAATTTTGTAAAGAAGATAACAAGCTATTTACAACGACATCAACAAACTACATAAATATTCTCAAATAGTATTTTGAATTAATAGTTGATATAGAAATTTATTATATTAAAAAATCTATTTTCTAAAATAGACGAGTGTACTTATGGCTAAGAATAAAGGAATCAGATATGTGAAACTGGACAATGGAGAAATGGCGAGCGCTACATTTCCTATTGTCGTGTCAGCGAGTCGGAGTACTGATATTCCGGCATTCTATTCGGATTGGTTTTTTTATCGGTTAGAAAAGGGCTATTCTGCATGGACTAATCCATTTAATGGAGTCAAGAGTTATGTCGGATATGCTGATACAAAATTCATCATATTTTGGTCTAAAAATCCTCGTCCATTATTAAAGTATCTCGATATCCTACAAGATAAAGGAATAGGATGCTATATCCAATATACTCTTAATGACTATGAACAGGAAGGATTGGAAAAAGGAGTTCCTCCTCTTGCTGAAAGGATTGAGACATTCAAGGTACTTGCTGACAGACTTGGAAAAGGAGCAGTAATATGGCGATTTGATCCCCTAATTCTGACTGATAAGATCGATATTGATACCCTCATCAGTAAGATAGAAAGTATCGGGGATCAACTTAAGAACTATACTGAAAAATTAGTATTTAGTTTTGTTGATATTGAATTATATAAGAAAGTTAGAAGTAATCTTAAAAAAAATAATATCAACTATTTAGAATGGAAGAGGCCCCAGATGTTGGAATTTGCTGAAAAAATGGTTGCTTTAAATAAAGCAAAGGGTTGGAATTTTACTTTGGCTACCTGTGGAGAGATGGCTGATTTGAATGGTGTAGAACACAATCACTGTGTCGATGAAAGACTAATGGTGCGCTTAGGGTCTGGTTCTCCAGAGTTGTTGAAGTTTTTGGGTGCCAAAACCTTTAATCCTAATTTATCTGATAATCTTTTTTCTGAACTTGAAGCAATAGACATTCCGACGGATGCTATATTTCTTAATAATGGAAGATACGCTGTCCTTAATCAAAATAATAAGGATAAGGGGCAACGTATAGCCTGTGGGTGTATGAAGAGTAAAGATATTGGAGAATATAACACTTGCCCTCATCTTTGTGAGTATTGCTATGCTAATACAAGTAAAGAGGCTGCCATTAGGAATTGGAAACTACATGAAGGAAATCAATTTGCAGATACTATAACTGGAAGATAACATGTCACACTTCATTACAGAATTCAAGAGGAAAGGAAATCTTTCATTCATAGGAATGAGAGATACTGCATTATCACTTCTACCTACAGAGAAGGCGAAGCGCGATAAACTCTATCAAGAACTGGAAAGAGGAAAAGGTATTTTGGATGATGAAGATCATCTGAACATGTATCTTTGTAGCTTCGGAAAAATGCACCAAGCCAAACTATATGCTGCTTTTGAAACATTACCTATAAATGAAGTATTTTCAGAGAAAGTTGAGGTATATGATTGGGGTTGTGGACAAGGAACCGCAATTATTTGTCTACTTGATTATCTTAGGACAAAAAAAATGGATTCTTACATATCTAAGATTACTTTAGTGGAACCATCAATGGCAGCGGTCGGAAGGGCGTCTGCTGTCATAGAATGTATTGATTCTACTGCGGATGTATTTGTAATATGTAAAGATTTCAATAACTTAAGCGTTAGTGATTTCAAAAAGAGCAATGCAAGAAAACTTCATCTATTCAGCAATATTCTTGATGTTGAGGATTTTGATCTTGCGCAGTTCATTCATCTTTTCCAACAGCAGTTTAAAGGTGAAAACTATTTTACTTGTGTTGGGCCTTACTACAGTAATAATAGGAGAGTTGATGAATTTTTGGCTGCTTCCTGTCCCGAGGTTGTGTATGCAACTATAAACAAGGAGCGTGGTGAATGGAAAAATGATTGGACAATATCAATGCGAACGTTTTGTAAGCGCTTTAACGATTTTGAAACCATAGAAAACATCAGAAAACGTATAGAAGATTCCCATAAGCAAGATCAGTTCTTTGCCGGATATGTACTTGATGCAATAGCCGAAGAATATGGACAGTCAGACAAAGCTAAAGAGACTGAAGAGTTGTATCACGTACTTTCTATGTTTGACGTAAAATCAAATATAACGCTTGGCACTCACCAAATAATAGATTCAAAATTGGCAGTGCTTGCCAATATTATTTCTCGTGGTTTGCCAACTAAAGCACCGGTATATGTGGAAAATGTATTTTCAGATATATATAAACTATCAAAAAAGTCTGAAAGTGATTCATTGATTGAATATAAGTCAACCCACAGAATTAATTCAAAAGATATATTTGAGGCTTTGCACATTGTTGATCCTCGTTTCAATGACGATTTATACAATACTGATATACTTGAGAGTTCGTTTGAATACAACTTAATATTTAATAGTCTTAAAGAATCAGAAAAGGAGTATTTGATACAAATACTTGAGCCGCAAAGATCGTTGTCTTCAATAGTCGAATTACCGGATAAAAAATTTAGTAAGGACCAAAGGGTGGATTTTGCTTTTGAAATTCCATATAAAACTGGTCATACAGGTTTTATTCTTGAATTGGATGGGATTCCATATCATTCAAATATATTCTCAAGAATAAGAGATAAAAAAAGAGATTCGATGGCAACTAAAAATGCATGGAAGACCTATAGAATTAAACATCTGAATAGTTTATCTTTTATTAATGAGTGGGAAACAGACAATGTTTCTAAATCCTATCTATCATTGCTTAAGAAAAATTATTCAAAACAACTTAAAGGAAAATGGATTGAAATTCTTGAAATTGTATTAAGTCCCATTGCTATTGCCCGTATTGAAAGAATGATGGTAGAAGCAATGATTTCAGGTATTCTTTCGATTGAGGCTAAAGAGTGGAATATTGTAATTGTTGAAAGGGATGTGCCTTGTGCAGCCATAGCCATAGCCGATTTTATAGACAAATATAAACATATGTGTCTGCTGGCTGGTCATAATAACGCACTTCCTACAATTAACTTTCAAATTGTTTCAACGTCTGAATTCAAAGATTCGCCGTTGCATCTTGGTAAGAAAGTTTTGTCAGATATTCCTGAAAATCATTTTGATCTTTGCATGGATATCTCTGTGCTTTTACGTGAAAATATTGATGCAATTCCGCTCCATGTAGAATCAGATGCTGTATATTTGATACGTTCATCTCATCGAAAGAAACGAACACGGACTATCTGTACGTCTGAAAATATACAATACCCTCCGTTCGTGAAGAAAAATAGTTCTGGATTATATATTAATATTCCTGAACGAGAAGAAATTCTCACATACTTTTTACAAGAGATATTTCGTAAACAATCTTTTCGTACTGGCCAATTGCCTATTTTGAGTCGTGTATTGGGAGATCAGACAACCATTGGATTGCTCCCAACAGGAGGTGGCAAATCGTTAATCTATCAACTTTCATGTATCTTACAGCCTGGTGTAGCGATTATGGTGGATCCTTTAATGTCACTTATGTTTGATCAAATCAGAGGGTTACGTCATGCTCGTATTGATTTGTGTGAGTGTGTGAATAGTGGAATGACTGCTCAGGAGAGGGCAGAAAAATTAAATCTACTACAAAATGGATCTATACTATTTATGCTGTTGTCTCCTGAGCGATTCTTGATGAAAAATTTCAGAGCAAGTTTGCAGACAATGACCGAAAGGAATCATGTCTATTTCTCTTATGGTGTCATTGATGAGGTTCATTGCGTTTCGGAATGGGGACATGATTTTCGTACATCATACTTGCATCTGGGTCGAAATATGATCAATCTAATGCAAACGAAATCTCAGCGTCCTGTTTCATTAATTGGGCTTACTGCAACCGCCTCGTTTGATGTCCTTGCCGATGTAGAGAGGGAATTGACCCTCGGTGATAATTTAAGTATTGATAGCGAGACTATAGTCAGGCCAGAATCTGATTCAAGGCCAGAGTTGACATATCGAATTATTGAAGTCCGATCAAACTTTGATGAATTGAAGGAAGAAGTAGATAGGAATGTCTTAAGAAAAGCTGAGTCTGTTTGGAATTTAAAGGATGCGGTGGCTGCTGCAAAGAGAAATGAAATGTATACTCTATTTGATCGTATTCCCACTGATATTGAAAGTATCAATCAAAATGAATCTATTGATTCGCATATGGCGCATGTGTCAGGCTTTGATCCCTTAATTTTTTTTGAAGCTGATGAGTCGAATAAGTATAATAATGCAGGTATCATATTCTGTCCTCATGCTCATGGCACTTTTGGTGTTAATGATAATGTATGGAAAACACGTAATGGCTTATCAACCGAATTGAAGGCAGCAAAAAAAGAACTAAAAATCGGCACTTTTATTGGGGGTGATCATCCATCAGGAGATATGAGATTATTTAATGAAAATCTTCAAAACGTGATGATTGCAACCAAGGCTTTTGGTATGGGAATAGATAAACCGAATATTCGCTACTCAATTCATTTCAATTATCCATCCTCAATAGAAGGTTATGTCCAAGAGGCTGGGCGTGCTGGCCGAGATAAGAAACACGCTATTTCCTATGTCCTTTATGATCCTACTGAATATATTGAACTTACAATAGACAAAATCCATAATATAAGAGAATCCATAGGGTTAGGAGATCCAGTATGGCTTAATTGTTATGTTAATAAATTTGTTCTTGCTAAAGACCTGTATGATTTTTGTGTTAAAAATGGCTCAACAGAACAGCAGGCTAATAGGATTATTGATATAATAAAACAAAACAATTATTTAGAAAATGTTGATAAGGATATCAATCTGTGGTTTCATAACGACTCCTTTAGGGGACAATATAAGGAACAGGTAATTCTTCAAGAATTTACCGAAAGATTATTAAACGTTAAACCAACAGTGTTGACTGAATTACAGGGAAAACTAAGAGATGTCGTTGGTAATGAAGACGTTCGTTTGAAACTATCTTCAAATAATAACGGTATTATTTTATTCTCAGAAGAGAATGACGGAATGCAGTACGGATTCATATTTCTGAATACGTTACTTCCAAGTTATAGATATGCAAATTTTGACCCTGCTACCAGAGAACCTGTGGTAAATTCTCTTATTGAAATATTAAAAAATTATAAAGAGCACGATCCTAATAATCTACTTAGACCTCTTGATGAAGAGGATAGCATTACGGAAGGAATTTTTCAAGCACTTACACATGCAGAAGAAGATGGTATTTCATACGTAGTGGTGTCATGGGAAAACAGTATTAAGCAAGACTATAAGACCTTTGAAAATTCTATAAGAAAGGTAATATCAGAAATATCATATCAATATGGCTGGCA
>CAYSMP010000128.1:0-12039 GCA_964432215.1 uncultured Sangeribacter sp. | reverse complement strand
TGATGGGGCAAGGGGAATGGTATCTCAACTACGGTCCTAATGCCGAGGAATATGCAAAAGCGGCCTCCGGATTCTATCCTGCAAACTTCAACGCCCACGATTGGGTAAAAGCCATCAAAGACTCAGGGGCAAAATATATATGCCTGACATCGCGGCATCACGATGGATTCTCCATGTGGGATACCGACCAGAGCGACTACAATATCGTAGACGCAACTCCTTTCGGACGCGACATTCTGAAGGAGATTGCCGACGAATGCAAAGCGCAGGGAATCAAGCTTCATCTCTATTACTCCCATCTCGACTGGACCCGCGACGACTATCCGCAGGGTCGCACCGGTCATGATACCGGCAGAGACCCCTCAAAGGCCGATTGGCCTCATTACTACGACTTCATGAATGCCCAGCTTACCGAACTGCTCACACGCTACGGTGATATTGGCGCAATATGGTTCGACGGTTGGTGGGACCACGATGAGGATGCCACTCCCTTCGACTGGCAGCTCCCCGAACAGTACGCCCTCATCCATCGTCTGCAGCCATCATGCCTCGTAGGCAACAATCATCACCAGACTCCTTTCCCGGGTGAGGACATACAAATCTTTGAGAGAGACATACCGGGACAGAATACCGCCGGACTTTCCGGACAAGAAATATCCCCCCTCCCACTTGAGACATGCCAGACTATGAACGGAATGTGGGGATATAAAATTATGGACCAGAACTACAAGGATACCCCTACACTTATACGTTATCTCGTCAATACCGCCGGAATGGGGGCCAACCTGCTGCTTAATATCGGTCCGCAACCAAACGGCGAACTCCCGGCCTCCGCTCTACAACGCCTCAAAGAGATAGGGGAATGGATGCGCAAATATGGCGAAACCATCTACGCCACCGAGGGGAGCGAATTTCCAGCCCAGACATGGGGCACTTCCACACGGAAAGGAGACCGCCTCTTCGTCCATATAATGACTCCCGAGTCAAAGCACATATTTGTGCCTACCACTGCCAAGGTCAAGGATGCCAAGGAGTACGGCACCGAAACGAAAGTGCAGTTTACAAAGGCTGATGATGGCATCATGCTCAACCTTGATGCCATCCCGGATGAAATCGACTACATTGTAGAACTTTCCACAATGTAGAATTTGCGCTGACAATGACGAAACCTACAACAACGACAAAAAACGATGACAACGACGAAAACCCTACTCGAGATATGTACAGCTGATATCGACAGCGTCTATGCCGCTGCCAGAGGTGGTGCCGACAGAGTGGAACTCTGTTGCGCATTGAGCGAAGGAGGCCTCACCCCATCAATAGGAATGATCGAAGAGGCTCTGACTGTGGAGGGCATAAAGGTCAATGTACTGATTCGACCACACTCCGGCGACTTCGTATATTCAGAATCGGAACTTAAGGTAATGATCCATGACATCGAAACCTGCAGGAAGCTTGGGGTAAATGGTGTCGTATTCGGAGCCTTGCGACCGGATGGAGAAATAGATGTGGACATCTGCCGCAGTATGGCAGCTGCCGCAAAAGGATTGCACATGACTTTTCATCGCGCCTTCGATATGTGTCGCGACCCCCGTAAAGCCGTCAGCGATATACAAGCACTCGGATTTGACAGAATACTGACATCCGGACAAGAAATGTCGGCAATGGCTGGATCAGGACTTATAAGGGAACTGCAACTGGAGTTTCCAGACATGATCTTCATAGCGGCAGGTGGAGTGATTCCAAGCAATGTAAAAGAAATCGTAGCGACATCAGGAGTCAGGGAAATACATGCCTCCGCCAAAACATCGGTTGAATCCTCAATGATATTCCGCCGTAAGAGCATCAGCATGGGAAAAAACGGAATGGATGAATACATCCGACAGACGAGTGATACAGAAACAATACGGCACCTGGTAGCTAAATTGACTGCGGAATGAAAACATCAGCCAAAACCATATGCTTATCGCTGTTTTCATGTATGGCTCTTTCCTCTTTTGCCGACATCATAACTCCGGAGGTGGAAAATGACTACCGGAATAGGCTACGCATAATTGAAAATGCGGGAGGATTGCGGCTTGACCAGCGAGACCTTTCTGCAGAGCAAAGCGAGGCCCTGCAGATGCTCTATGCATATATGCCCCTGCCGGATATGACCGACAGAAATATAGACTATTATCTGGAGTATGTGGTCGATCCTGCAATTCAGGCAAGAAGAGAGATGCCCTGGGGAAGCATAGTCAACGACACTCTGTTTCGCCATTTTGTGCTACCGGTAAGAGTCAACAATGAGGCCCTCGACCGCCATCGCCCCGAATTCTACGAAGAGTTGAAAGAGAGGGTAAGGGGGCTTTCTATGGCAGATGCTATTTTGGAAGTAAACCATTGGTGTCACGAAAAGGCTACCTATCAGCCCTCCGACGGACGTACACATTCTCCTCAGCAGACAGTCAGCTCTGCAATAGGAAGATGCGGCGAGGAATCCACATTCACGGTGGCAGCCCTACGCTCCGTGGGAATACCGGCACGCCAAGTCTACACACCGCGCTGGGCGCATACCGACGACAACCATGCCTGGGTAGAGGCCTGGGCTGACGGTGAATGGCACTTTCTCGGAGCCTGTGAGCCGGAACCGGTGCTTGATTTAGGATGGTTTAATGCCCCTGCCTCGCGCGGAATGCTGATGCATGCGCGGGTCTTCGGCAACTACGCAGGCGATGAAGAGCGCCTTGAGAAGATCGACGGAATCACTTTCATCAACGTCACCGACCACTATGCTCCCGTAGACACAATAACAATACAGGCCGTATATCCCGATGGATCTCCGGCGAAAAATGCCGACGCTTCTTTCCGCCTCTACAACTACGCCGAATTCTATCCTATAGCTGAGAAAAAGACCAACAGCCAGGGGGAAGCATCTCTCGTTGCCGGTTTGGGCGACTTGTTGCTTTGGGTGACTGATGGACAGAAATTCGGATTCCGCAAAGGCTCTGTAGGCAAAGACCGCAGGGTCACAGTAACGCTCGATCAGACGGATTCAAACATGATCAAGGAAGACCTGGACATAACCCCTCCGGCAGGTAAAAATTCGGATGTAGCAGTAAGCGAAGCCCTGCGTAAAGCCAACGACATCCGCATGCAACGTGAAGACTCGCTTCGCAATAGCTATATGGCTACTTTTTGCTCGGAAGATGAAGCGCAGAGGATTGCAGAAGTCCTTGGCGTCGATAGCGGGCGGCTAATACCGATCATGAAAAACGCGAGAGGCAATCATGCAACGATAACCGGATTCCTGCGAAGTTTGCCTCAAGCAACCCGAGAAAAAGGACTTCTTCTGCTTGAATCCCTTACTGAGAAAGACCTCTCCGATGTAAGCCGTGAGGTGCTCGACGACCATATTGTGGCGGTCGGCGAAGGGTATGGGCCACTATTTGGTGAATATATCATGTCGCCGCGTATAGCTGCTGAGGAGCTGACACCATTCCGCAGTTTCTTCCTACAGGCAGTTTCTGAAGAAGAGGTAAAAGCCTTTAGGAAAAATCCACAGACATGGATAGATTGGGTCCGGAAAAACATTGAGCCCAACGAGACATGGTATCCGGAACAGATCACTATGAGTCCGGAGGCCGTCTGGCGCATACGAAAAACCTCTCCCCTTTCTCGCGACCTGTTTTTTGTGGCAGGAGCACGCAGTTTCGGTATTCCGGCACGCATCGATCCCATAACCGGCAAGACGCAGTGGGCGGATGAATCGGGTCGCTGGATCGATGTCATGTTTGGAGATTCCGTCCAACCTTCAGGAGAAGTTGCGGAAGGAGTGCTGAAGATGAATTATAAAGCGAATGCAAACATTCCGGATCCGAAATATTATTCACATTTCACTGTGTCGAAGCTGACAGAGGGTGAACCCATATTGCTCAATTACCCTGATTTTATAGGTCTTTCGGAGACTTTCGCAGATGGAGAGAATCTGGACCGTGGGACATATCTTTTGACTACCGGCCAGCGAATGGCAGACGGCGGGGTGTTGGCACGCCTGGAAAGCGTGTATCTTGATGCCGACACAGCAGCTATACCGCTGACAGTTCGCCAAGACGACACAAAGGTGCAGGTGATCGGATCATTCGACGCTGAAAGTATGTTCCTTCCTAAAGGCGCTGAGAAGCCCACATCCCTGCTTTCTGCCACCGGCCGTGGATATTATACTCTTGTGCTGCTTAAGGCCAACCACGAGCCTTCCAACCATGTCCTCCGCGACCTTGCGGAAGCTGCCGCTCAGCTCGACGGCACAGGGCGCCCCATTGTGGTGCTCACCGAGGGCGAGTGCGACGGCTTCGGCATCGACCTGAAGGATTTCCCCTCATTGCCGCAGTGCGCCATACTCGGCAGCGATCCCGACGGCAACATCCTCACCGGGGCCCATCAAGGTGTCAACCTCCCGAGCAATGACCTCCCGGTCATCCTCGTGGCCGATACCTTCAACCGCGTTGTCTTCGCCTTGCAGGGCTACACCATCGGCATCGGCGACCGCCTCGCCTCCCTTCTCCGCCAGCTCCAATGACAGGATTGGTTTGTTATAGGCCGATTTAAATTCAGCGACAAACAATTATGCATTATTAAGTCTTCTTCAATATGACGATGGCATCGGCAAAGGCAGCTTTTGCATCTGTCAGCTCAAGCACATGAGGCCATGCCGCTATGCTTATGAGCGGACGTTGTATGCGCGACCTGATTCCCACTGTCACACTGCGGCCGTCATCACTCTTTTTTGCTTCAGTATAAAACATACCGGCCGGTGTCTGCACATTGTTGGATAAAGCCTTCAGGGAGGCATCGTCTACTTCATATCCATCCGGTATGTTGAGTGTGATACTGTAGTTTTCCTGATATGCACCCTTGAAGCTGATGTCGGTCATGCGTTCGCGCTGCTTTCCTTCGATGGGTTTGTTGTTGCCGCAGAATTGTCCGATCTTGACTATCAACTCGTCGCCGGCATCAGTGGATATTTCCTTCACTTTTGAGTCAAAAGTCATCCTGAAGTCCGGGAGCTCAGGGGTAATGCCAAATGAAGCCACATTCACATTGCTTATCTCCGGATCCATTCCGATGAATATTTCGGAATAGAAATCCTCGGCATTTTCCTGGCGTTGCTTCTCCACCTCGTCGTTCTTTAGGATTACCTTGGGGGTATTTTCTATTCCAAGATAAGCTCCCTGCATTCCAAGCCATTCTTCAGCGGATATGAACCCTTCGGAAAGTTCTTTCGTAGCTCCGGTGCAGACTACCTCGTTGGCAACCGTAGCGTCATGGTCGTCGCCAAGGGTAATTAGTGAATTTATATTGATTCGATTGTCGCCCGGCTTGGATATAGGAGTGGTGATGACGGTGGGAGTTGCGAAGTCCCACAGCTTTTTGCGGTCATCGGTGAAGGAGGCACAAATCTGGCCTTGATATTCAGCAGGAAGTTCGCCGGGAAGAAACGATTCAATGCTTCCTACCAGATACAGGCGTCCGTCGACAAGCGCACCGAAGTCTGGCTGCCGCCAATTGAGAATCTCGTTGGTTGGCACGTCGTCTATGGGATTGATAAAGGCTACACCTACCTCTTCAGCCAATTTCTCTTTTTTCAGTATGTCGCAGAAGATGAGTGCAAGCCAATAGTCAGAGGCTGTACTCTCCTTGTCTGTGATATTGGCATAGTTGGCTGCTGTCCATGCCATATCCGTGAGTTCCTGATGCGTTGCTTCGGGATGTTCCTTACGGTAGTTCTTAATGATTTTCCTGATTTTTCCCGGAAGAGTTGATTTGTCGTAGTTGGCAGCTGCAAGGCCTAAGGATATGTCGCGGAAAATAGTGCCCGGGAGAGGATTCTGGTATAATCCTCCTCCACGCATGGATTTTGGATAGAAGCGGTAGGGTGAGGTATTGTTGAGGATATAAAAGTCATAGAAGGGCAATTCCCTTACTTTGTTGACATAACGTTTGTCTGTCAGTACGGGCAAGTTGCTTCCCTGAAGCCAGACAGTATTGTTGCCTGATTTGTCTGTGCCTGTCTGTAGTTGGGGCACTCCGTTATAGCCTCTGAATTCCACCGTAAGTTTCGGACTGAACACACCTTCCACTACGAAGTCGAGTATCGGATAATCTGCCATCAACATTACGCGCTGCATTGGAAGGTCGAGCTCGCTGGCCATGCCTCGTAGATAGGTAAAGTATTCAAGGACATCACCCGGCTCCAGACCCGGAATATCTATTATTCTTGAGGCATTCTTTTTATTGCCCCCCTTCTTTCCTTCGTCGATAACGTAGGCTTTAGACAAGTCTACCTCCGTAACAGTCCCGTCAGGTTTATATATGCGTGCGCCGAAAGCATGGTCAGCTTCGACAAGACTCTTGCGGTGTCGGGCTCCGATACGCGCTGACTCTCCGAATTCATGCTTCGAAAATTCTTCCACTGCTTTTTGGTCGAGCAGTTTCACCATCCTTCGGGTGAAAGTCTCGCTTTCAGAGCGCGTCTCAACTCCACGCATGTCTTCAAAGGCCTTGTATCCACCTTGAAGATAGTTGTATTCCCCTATGATGACGGCAGACGTGCCTTCCTTGATAGAATCAGGAATCTCTCGGTGAGGGTCGAATAAATCAGGACGCATGTTCCAGACTCTGTCTGCCGCCTTGCGGAAGAACTTTGCGTCAGCTCCTATCATAGTCATTGGCATGAGGAGCGATATCAGTAGGGATGCGAAGATTCGTCTCATATAATTGAAGTTTTGAGTTTTTTCATTTCGGTGAGAGTGTGATCCGGGTAGCAGACGCCCGCTGCAATGCCTTTACTCCTTCGTTGCGCTTGGCAAGCTCGTTAGGCTGCGCTTCAAGCGACTTTGTCCGTATCGTGGCCAAACACCTGATCACTCCCTCTTTCTCATCATATTTATAGTCAATTTTGCTGTCATACCATTCATCGTTCACCTCCAAAGGATCGGGAAGGGAGACAGGCCGGTATCCATCCGGAAGCTTCAGTGAATAGCAATAGCTGTTTTGATATCCATATGGAAGTGAGTAGGGTCGTATTCTTCCTGTTGTATCCGCTTGCTCAAGCATGGCATCGCGGAGTGGCTGCAGATCAATATAGATCTTCCCGCCAATTTTTTTTGCCGCATTCTTCTCTACCACCTCCGCTGAAACGACAGCGGGCCTGCCGATAGCCGGCGCCCCTATGGCAATCGAGGAAGTGTCGGACTTCATCGTGATGGATGAGGCTTCAGCACTCTTGCGTGGATAGTTGAGCATACGCTTGCAAAGGGTTTCTCGGTCGCGTGGTTCGGTATTGGCGTAGGCGGCCAGCAACTCAGATCTTTTCTTTCCGAGGAATTCGATTCTGAGACTCCCTATCAGGTCGTTGTCTGATATTTCGAATTGGGCCAATAAGTGTTCTCCGTCGTTTTGTATGCCCGGGTCAGGGACGCGTACGAGCAGGCAGTCATCGCCATTCTCAATTATCACCTGGCGCCCACGGATAGATGGAGGTATATATCCGGGTTGGGCCCAGGTAGTGGTCCCATCAAGGAAAAGAGTCGTGTCAGGAAGCACACATGCTGCTATCACGTGATTGCCCGAGCATAAGGCAGGCACTTTTTCCCAATCGAAAGGAATATCCCCGTTTGTCCCTGTCCATACGAGGCGCCCGTCAAGCCCTCTGCTCTTTAAAAGGGCTTTTATGAGATTGGCAGAACCCTTGCAATCGCCGGCTCTGTTTTTCAATACATCAGAAGCCGGTTCCGGACGGAAGGCATACTCTCCATGCTCAACAGCGAGGTAACGTATGTTGCGGCGTACCCATGTGGCTATACTGTCTGCTATAGTCTTTGGGTCGGAGAGATTGACCGCTATCTCAGCTGCCAAACGGTCTATATCCGGACTTCCGGCATCGGATCCTTCGGTAAATTTACGGAAATGGCGATAGAGCGCATGGACATCCGGAAACATACCCGTCACCACAAGTTGCGGTGCTGACACAGCCGCAGAAGATGCTCCTTTTTCCGGCTTCCATGCGGGAAGGTCAGTGATTTCTGCTGTATAGACCACTGATCCGTCGCTCTGTGTGGCATTTGTCAGCACGATATTGTCGGGGAGCCTAAATCCCTCAACAGTTATACTGGAGGCAAGTCTGGCCGGGATGTTGACTACGACGCGTCCATGCGCTATGCGGTAGGGCGACGTTAGATATATATCGCAGAAATGCTCCCGAGCCTTATAGGTCTGTTGGAATGTGGCTTTGACCTTCTTGTCTTTTTTCACCGGCACATGCAAGTAGCAAATGCGCAAGCCGTCATAAAATACGTCGGAGCTTTGCCAGCTGCGGTAGTAAGGTTTTGCGCCGGGTGCAGAAGCCTTGTCAATTGTGATGTTGTCGTTGTAGAAAGCAACGACGTCGGCATATCCATCGTTGTGTAGCGCTGTGTAGGTGGTGACCTCTTCCGACTTCACGGAAGCTATTTCACCGTTTTTTTCAATTATAGTGAAAGTCTGGACCTGGTCGTCGATAATTATGTTGTCTGGATTTTCAGGCGATGCTGCATACCCTGAAAGAGACCCTATGAAGATACTCAGGATACACACGACCCATATGCAGACAATATGCTGTTTCATACGTAACATTTTGTTAGGATAGTAACCGATTACAAAACTACAAAAAAATATCTGAAAAACAAATTATTTTGATAAAATAGTAGTAGGCTCAGATTTTATTATTAAATTTGTTAGCTAAAAAATTGAAGAATGGATAAAGAAGATATCATATTGAAGGGAGTTGCAGCCAAGACCGGACTCTCACTAAAAGGAGTGGCGGCTGTGATTAAATTGCTTGACGAAGGGGCAACAGTGCCTTTCATCAGCCGATACCGTAAGGAACTGACAGGAAGTATGGACGAAGTGGCCGTACGCGCCGTGGAAGCTGCTCTTAAGGCTCAGCGCGAACTGGAAGCTCGACGCGATTTCATACGCGAGGCGATAGAGAATGCCGGTGCTCTTGACGCCAAGACAGCCGAAGCTCTCGCCACAGCCACTACCATGACCGAGCTTGAAGATATTTACGCTCCTTATAAGCCAAAAAAGCGTACCCGCGCTACTATTGCTCGTGAAAAGGGACTGGAACCCCTTGCCAAGATGATCATGAGCGGCAAGACACAGGATATAGCTGAGGCGGCCCTCCGGTTTGTCGGCAAAAACGACGTGAAAGATGCGAATGAGGCGCTTGCAGGAGCATCCGACATCATCGCAGAGTGGGCATCGGAATCGCCTCGCCTGCGCAATATCACACGCAACCACTACCAGCGCGTGGCTACAGTGGTCTGCACTCCTGCCAAAGGAAAGGAGGATGAACTTAAAGACTCGCCTTTTGCCCAATACGGCGATTTCAGCCAGAGCGTAAAGCGTATGCCTTCCCATCAGTATCTCGCGCTCCGTAGAGCTGAATCAGAGGGATTGGTGAAGGTGAAATATGAGATTCCGGAGAAAGGCGCGGAACTTACCGACCGCCTCATCGACAACTTCGGTCCCAGATACGCATCGAAAGACTGCGCACATCTGCTCGATGCAGCTGTGGAGGATGCAGCCAAGCGTCTGCTCCGCCCGTCGGTGGAGACGGAGGTGTCGGCATCGCTAAAGGAGGAGGCCGACAAAGTGGCGATTGACATATTCGCAGGAAACCTTCGGCAACTCCTGCTCGGTGCACCCCTGAAGGGACACCGGATACTGGCGATAGACCCCGGCTACCGCACAGGATGCAAAGTCGTAGCCCTCGACCAGCAGGGCAATCTTCTCGATGACTCGGTAATCTACCCCGTGCCCCCACGCAACGACTTCGAAGGAGCGCACCATACTATCGAAGGGCTGATAAAAAAACATAAACTCGACACAGTAGCCATCGGCAACGGCACCGCCTCACGCGAGACTGAAAAATTCGTGAAGGGTAGCGGATTGCTACCGGAAAAATCAGTATATGTAGTAAGTGAGAACGGTGCTTCGGTCTATTCGGCATCTGACGTGGCACGTAAGGAATTTCCCGACAAGGATGTGACGGTGCGCGGTGCTGTCTCCATCGGTCGCAGACTCATTGACCCACTCGCAGAGCTTGTCAAGATCGACCCGAAATCAATCGGTGTGGGTCAGTATCAGCACGATGTGGACCAAGCAAAACTCAAGGATATGCTTGATTACACTGTGATGAGCTGTGTGAATGCGGTGGGGGTTGATGTCAATACCGCCAGCGAGCAACTGCTCTCCTACGTCTCCGGTATAGGTCCGGCATTAGCGAAGAATATCGTGGCATATCGTGCTGCCAACGGTGATTTCCGTACACGTAAGGAACTGAAGAAAGTGCCGCGACTGGGCGACAAGGCATTCGAACTTAGCGCCGGTTTCCTACGTATTCCGGGTGGCGACGAACCACTTGACAACACCGGCATCCACCCTGAGAGCTATGGGGTGGTGAAAGAGATGGCTAAAAGCATAGGCAAGGATGTGGCTGACCTTCCGGCCAATGCTGCAATGCTCGACACTATCGACGTAAAAGGACTGGCGGCGAAAGGCGTAGGGGGTCTGGAGACCATGACCGACATCATAACAGAACTGAAGAAACCGGGACGCGACCCACGCACAGACGACGATAACGAAGCATTCATACCCGGAGTTGAAGATTTCGACTCGCTGACTGAGGGGATGGTGCTTCCGGGCATCGTCAACAACATCACAGCCTTCGGGGCATTCGTAGACTTAGGGATAAAAGAAAACGGCCTCCTCCATATCTCGCGGATATCGAAGAGGCGCATATCATCGGTAGGAGAAGTCCTTAAGCTCGGCCAGCGCATCGAAGTGAAAGTCATCGACATCGACCGCGGCCGAAAGCGCATTGCGCTTGAGTTGGTAGGTTGTTGAGTTTTTAAGTTGTGAAGTTGTGGAGTTGTGAAGTTGTGGAGTTGTGAAGATAATATTTCTCTTACATCAACCTAACAACTCAACAACCCAACAACTCCACAACCACACAACCAAACAACTCAACAACCCAACAACTTCGCAAGCGTCTGCACTCCCTTGGTTGCCGGTTCGGGGATTACCGTCAGGTTGGGGATGGCGGGCGTTGCGGCGGGGTTCGGGTCGATGTAGTAGATCGGGACCCCGGGCCTTACGCTGTAGATAAGGCCGGCTGCCGGATAGACGGCAAGGCTCGTGCCTATGACGCAGAAGATATCAGCCTCATGGGCAAGCTCCATAGCCTTCTCTATATTTGGCACAGCCTCCTGGAAGAAGACGATGTGCGGACGCATCGGGTCGCCGTTGGCGCCCCGAGTGGCCGGTGTAGTGTCAAGATTATCCGGAGTCAGGGTCTCCACATATTCCGGATGTATGATGGAGCGTATCTTCATCAACTCCCCATGGAGATGAAGGATATTCTTCGACCCTGCGCGCTCATGGAGGTCATCGACGTTTTGCGTGATGATGTAGACATCATAATCCTTTTCCAGATCCACGAGAGCACGGTGTGCGGCATTTGGCTCTGCCTTCAACAGATCGTGGCGACGCTGATTGTAGAACTGATGCACGAGCTCCGGATTCCTTCGGAAACCATCGGCCGAAGCCACATCCATCACAGGATAGTTTTCCCATAAGCCACCTGCATCGCGGAATGTCTTGATGCCGGACTCGGCGCTTATGCCCGCACCGGTGCTTATCACTAATTTCTTCTTCATTTGTTTATCGTTTTCTTCGTTTTCATCGTTGTCGTCGTTTTCATCGATTAAAGAGCCGACAAAGCCTAATACGCCGACAACGATGACAACGCCGACAACTATTACTTCTCTCTCATAAATATTTGGATCGGAGTGCCGTGGAAGTCCCACTTGGCGCGTATCTTGTTTTCAAGGAAGCGTCGGTAAGGCTCCTTTACCCACTGCGGCAAGTTGCAGAAGAAGACGAATGTCGGAATGATTGAGTCTTTCAGCATCGTGACATATTTTATCTTCACAAACTTACCCTTGTTGCTTG
>CAYSMP010000127.1:0-12045 GCA_964432215.1 uncultured Sangeribacter sp. | reverse complement strand
CCCGATACAAAAACTTCATTGATGAGACCGACGATAGCCTCATTAATGCTTCCTCTGTATATTTCCTTGAGCATGATGATAAGGAGTTTGCTTCACGTGCTCTTTTTCTACAAGGAATGATACAGATGAATGCCAACCATCTCGGAGAGGCCGCTGTCTCATTCAGGAACGGTCTTGATATAGCCCAAGAAGGGAAGCACTATATGTGGGAGGGTCAATGTGCAAGAGGATTGTTTGCTGTAGCTTGTAGATTGAAAAACGGTTCGGAACAAATTGAATATGCTAAAGCAGAATATGAAGCCTTTTTAAAGGGGAATTATGAAGATTGGTCAAAACATGCTAAGCTTAACATACTGAGAGCGTATAATAACAACGGACAGTATCAGAAAGCATTAGAGGGAGCAAAACAGCTTCTAAAGGAAGCTGAGTCCGAGAGGGATACCATGCTCACGGAAGAAATTCTCCCGTTGATGGGAACTTGTTATTATGCACTTGGGGAATATAAGATGAGTCTGACTGCTTATCTAAATGCCTATAAGCTGAATCCATCTATAATCGATGAAAATGATAGATTTATCATTTCTAAGGCAGCTTCAAGTATAGATCAAATGTCTGTCTCTGATAGCTTAAGAAAGTTTGTAGATTATATCATGGAGGGAAAAGAAAGTATTCCGGACTTCTGTGTAATGGCTCAACAAGGCCAATATGAGGAGGCATACAAGTCGCTTGAACGTTATCGTGCTGTCCAAGATAGTGTACTTAAGGTAATAATGCAAAACAATGTCTCCGAAACAATGAATCAGTATGATGAAATGCAAAATGCTATCAGAAATGAACAAGTTAAAAATGAGAGATTGACATGGTGCTTAGTAGTGTTGCTGTTGGGAGGAGTATTTGGTTTCACGACCTTGCAATATAAAAAGCGTCTTTATGTAAAAGATATGGAGCGTCGACATATGGAAACCTCTATTGATAGTTTAAGATCTGATTTGTCTATGCAGGTTGCCAAAGTCAGTGAAATATTGGAATCCAATAGAATTATCAGTGAAAAAAATGAAATGTATACTTCATATCTCAGGGATGCGCTTCAGAATAAGTATGCTGAAATTAATGAGCTATGTGATTCTTATTTTCAAGATAGGATCAAGACCTCAAGGAAAAAAGTACTGTCAAAAGACATAGAAAAGATAATAAAGGATTTTAAAGATGAAGAATTTTTAAAGACCATTGGATTGCATATTGATAAATATTTCGATGGACTATTTACTTCTTTCATCATCGATTTCCCGAATGCAAATATTGACATGAAGCGTCTTTTTATGTATTTGTCGTTAGGATTCAGTTCCCGAACTATATGTGTGTTTTTTGATATCGAGCTGACAAATTTATACAATAGGAAATCCCGTTTAAAGCGAATTGTGTCTGATAGCAACTCTGATAGAAAAGAGGAATACCTGAAAAATATCCAATGATAGGTTTTTTTGTATTAAAGTTTTATAATTTATTGATATTGAATAATATATTTATTTTGAATGATAGATTAATTTAACCAATTGATAGATGTCATTAGAAAAATAAACATTATATTTGCAGTCGCAAACTAAAAAATTTACTTATATGACTGTACTTAGCATTAAGAAGCGTATACTTCCAATTAGTATCGCCTTGATTGCCTTAATGGCGTTTCCGGGCATGGCAGCCTCGGGCAGCTCTTCTTCAGAGGGTGAAGCAATCCTATATTTAGAAAAAGTGGATCCATTCAAAAAGCGCATGCCTTCACCAAACTATCTTGAGATAGTTTATTCGCAAGGCTTCCTTACTCTCACCTCCAACTGTTATGAGGGGCACTTCTCTCTCTCGTTTACCAACCTTGACACAGGAGAAAGCCATGAAGTGCCATCTATTATTGTCGGAGAGTCGGCATCTATCTCCTTGTCTAACGGCGAATATGAAGTGGCAGCCACTGGGCCAGATGGTTTAGCCCTTGTAGGCTTCATGCAAGTATACTGATTAGATAGGAAGTATACGAATCCTACTTAAAATTAAGAAAACTCTGTAACCATTTCCTTCATCATGAAAATCTCCACGCGCCTCCTATCCATCTCAGCGATACTTTCAGCTATGGTTTCTTCCCTTTTTGCGCAGCCAAACATCCCCCATAATCCCCGGGATGGAGAGCATCTCCATCCCGGAATGGCAGGGTCAAACTCGCTTATATTGTCGGTCAATGACACTACGAAGACAGTGCTTATCGACCCACAAGCAGTTTCGTTTGACAACTCGCGAGATGCCTCGTGCTACGTCGATGGAGATTCCATATCTTACGTCCAATTTGCCACGAAACACCGTTTCCTGCTCAAAGGAGACACTTTGTCGTATATGGGCTATGAGAACCGCTCCACAGACTTTCGGCTCGACAATCCGGTCAAAGTGGCGATATTTCCCTTGAAGGATAGCACATCTGTCATCGATGACTGGAATGGACACGTGTTTCACTACGGCTCCATGATCCTAAAAAAAGTCCATGGAATATCTAAGACTTCTGTGCAGGAAGGTTGGACAATGACAGACGGCACAGACACGATTAACAACGCCGCTCGCCTTATCTGGACTCTTGACATGGCTTACACAGACCATGACAGCATAAGTCCTGAAATGCCTGACAGCGTGGTCTCAGATATCATATCAGAGATGCGTGTCGATGTAAAGACAATGATGTCGGAGCATCTGCTGACAGAACGCACCCTCTGGTTTGTGGAATCCGCACGCTATCCAGTGATGACAGACAGTCGCACTTCCCGAGTCATCGGAACCCCGTCGTCCATGAGACTCGACTCTCTTCCCCTGTCTGCCCTTGCCATCTATTATCCCGCATCATGGCAATATTCCGACACAGGAGAGGGGATTACAGATGAACGGGTATGGGAAAATGAGGGATCACATTCAGTTTCCTATAGTGAAAATGACTTGCTTACAGTTGGAGAACCTGATACCGACGGCACCACCGTCAATATCACATTGTCATCATCAGCGAATGGGACTCAAACTACAGTCACATTGTATTCTGACAGCGGCGTACGGCTATCCGATCCCATCATAGTTTCTGTGGACACCTTACCTCAAACCTTTACTCTCCCAATTCCCATAGGATGGTCGGGAGTGGTGGTTCTACATATAGAAAGTGGTAGAGAGAAACATACGCGCAAGGTTATCCTATAATGCTGACAAAATCATGAGACAACTTTCCATAGTTACACTGTTTATCATAACCATATCAAATATATGGCCCGCTTTCACCATTGCTCAGGATAGACTGCAGGATGAAGTCAGGAATATAGAAGACAACGACTCAACTGCAAAAGTGATGACGCTTGCAGGCAATGAGGAGGATAAGACCAGCCTTTTCAACGGCATCATACCTCCTTCTCCCCAGTCGCTGTCGCTTGCACGCTACGCTGAATATCCCGTCAGCCATACCACCGGAATTCCGGATGTATCTATCCCGCTGTATGAAATCCATGTCGGAGGATATACCCTTCCAATATCTCTGAGTTACCATTCATCTGGAGCGAGGGTCGATGATGTACCGACATGCGTAGGGCAAGGGTGGACGCTCAATGCAGGAGGGGCAGTCATCCGTACCGCGATGGGAGCTCCAGACCAACCGACAGGAGCGGGCGTAAACCTCAAATACATGGATGTGGAGAATGTACGGAAACTCATCATTGATAGGAAAGACGAGGTTCCATATGGATATCGCTATATACTGAAATGGCTGCTGGAGAACAACAAGAACTACGATACGGAGTCAGACCGCTTTTCCTATAACTTAGGAAGTATGACTGGCCTTTTCCGTCGCGATATCAAGACCAATGAGTTCGTGACGCTCGACCATAAACCACTGCGAATATTTTTCAATGGATCGCATCCTTATACATATTTCCACCTCTACGACGGAGCCGGCAACGAGTTCCATCTTGGCACAAACGAGGTCAGTTGCTTCTCCGACGATGGGAATGGCAACGAATACACAACAGCTTGGTATGTTGATCAGATCGATACTCCCTATGGTAATATTGGATTCCGGTACAAGGCGGGAGCAATGTCGTTTAATGTCACAAGACACAGCACATCTACGGAAGTAGGATGGTATCCGTATCCAGATGAAGATGGATGGGCTCCTCCGGAATTCAAGTATGAAGTCCATGAACAGCCGGGATCGGCAACCTTCATACACGCCCAAACCCTTGTGGAGGAGATAACCTGGGAAGGAAATAAGATTGTTTTCAGCTACAGTAACACCAATCCCGGATTCGGTCCGGACCGTCTTGACTCCATGACTGTCTATGGCCCTGACAAGAGTGTGAGGAAAACCGTCCGTTTCCATTACACAACATGGTTGGCCTCCAATTCAAAGCTTGTTGGCAGGGAGATGCTGACATCTGTCGAGGATTCCGAGGCTGGAATCTACACCTTCTCGTATTACGACACTGCTTCTTACAGGCTTCCGTATTGGAACTCCGGTTCTGATACGGCCGGTTGTAGCGACTTATGGGGATATTACAATGGTGGTAATGCCACAACAAGTTTTCTACCGAAATCCGTAGCTGACAAGATTAATGGCCAGCACGGCAGCAACAAGGTCACTTATAGAGACAGGGACCCGCATCTCACCTTTACCAGAATAGGTGTGCTGAGTACTGTGACTTGGCCAACAGGGGGATCTGTAAAGTACACATATGAGCTCAACAAAATCCTGAGGGACGGAAAGGACTACACTACTGGTGGGCTCAGGGTAAGTAGGGTCGACGTTCAAGACGGAGAGAAAAACTATTCGAAAAAATACACATACAGTGGATACCTGACGCAGGATCCGCCGGAACAGCGCATGATCTGCGACCTGACACTCGTATGGTCTGGCGTGCCCGGATTGGATTGCATATCATACCAAATTCCTTGGCAGAGCGTGTCCTCCTATCCGGTTGGGTGTACCTATGCGCCGTCCAATCCAGTTGTATACTCCTTAGTTAAGGAAACGAGGTCCGACGGATCCCGGACAGAATACTCATACGACGTTGGAGACCTCATCGACGTAGTATCCCAAAAGGGTGCCTCCCATCCCTCTACATGGAATCCCTCGCTGACGGATCCAGGACCCAGACAGCCCCGACTAACAAAAAGAAGCATATTTGACACCACGGGAAAGGAAACATTCCGGGAGACATTGGAATATTCTCTTGAAACAAGAGACGACAGCATAACCACAGGCACGAGGATATACAGTAATCTCACATGGACTGATTTCAAGAAAGGCGACAGGTTCTTCTCTGAGACCAACGACGAGCAAGGAGACTATTCTTCACTGTGGTTTGGACTCCCTGTTCCAATTCTGGAGGAGTACATGTTCTTTCATGAGACAACGGCTCTACGGTTTCCGGGAGTGCCAACAAGAAAGACTGAGGAGGACCTGTTGACGGGGTTCAAGACAGTCACAGACTATTCCTATGATAATGATTACCGGACATTGCAGCCCAAATCGCAGACAGTAGCCAACAGCGACGGTATTGTCTACAAGACAGAATACACCTATCCTTTCAACCATACTGACGAGGTGTCGATGATCCTAAACGCGAATGGACTGAACGACCTGCTGGTGGAGACTCGAGTGTACTCCGGAAACACCATGCTATCGAAGGAACGCATCGACTACATGCAGAGGGGGGAATACTTCTATCCTATGAGTGTATCCTCGTGGTCTGTTCCGACGGGCTCCTCTCCCCATTCTATGCCAGTGACGCTTCCGGTCAGGGAGCAGGTAGTTTCCTACAATGCCGTAGGACGACCGATCTCTATAAAGGTAAATGACACTGACGAGACTACATTCCTATGGAACTCCGAAGGAATTCTCCTCGAATCCTCGACCTCTCCAGGGGGACTTGTGACAAAATATACCCATAAGCCTCTATTCGGGCTTGCATCCGAGACCAGACCAAACGGCTACAAGACATCTTACCTCTACAATTCGGCAGGGTGGCTCAGTTCCATATCCGACAACGGCGGTGTGCTGGAAAAATATTCCTACAGTATCGCCAACCATCCTACGGCTTCGATGACGGGCTCTGGAAACTCCATCACTACAGAGCGCTCACTGCATTACGCCGGGTCAACCACTGTGAAGACACGGCAGTACCATGACGGACTCGGGCGACCTACCACTACCGTTCGAGGCGGTCTGAACACAAGGAGCACATATCTTTACAGTGCAATTTCATACGATGCACTCGGCAGGGAGTGCCAGACCGTGATGCCCTCTGAAGGTGGAACCGACATGTCAAGCAAGACATTCGCCCAGGTCAAGACCCTTTCCTCCACCACTTACAAAGACGACCAATATGCTTGGTCGGAAACTACTTATGACGGCCTTGACCGTCCAGTCAGGGTCTCTACTCCCGGCAGCGCATGGCACTCCGCCGGGAAAGGCAAGACGACGCAATATGTATCCAACGCCGCCAACAGTGTGCGTCTTTACCGTGCTCCGGTTACAGCCATTACACTTGAGGAAGATGGCTATTACCCGGCCAAGACATTGCAGGGAGTTCGCACTGTTGATGAGGACGGCAACGAGATGACTGTATATACCGACCGTCTTGGAAGGAAAGTGCTTGAGCGCCGCGGTCCCGAAAGCAAGAAAGGGGAGAATGACACATATTTTGTCTACAATGCACTCGGACAATTGCGCTATGTGCTCACTCCGGGCTATGAACTTTCGGGCTTCAAGGAAAAGTTTGCCTATGAGTACCGCTACGACGAGTATGGAAATGTAGTAAAGAAGTTCATACCTGGCGCTGGATATACACAGTATTGGTATGACCGCGCCGGTCGCCTCTCCTTCATGCAGGATCCGAACCTTAGGGAGCAGAAACTCCATCGTTTCTTTGTCTATGACAAGGCTGGAAGGCTCGCTTTGCAGGGAGTCTCGAAGTCTTGCAACCGTAACCAGGCGGTCAATTTCGCAAACTATACCGGTGGCAACGGAGGATTCATGTCGACCGGCTATACACTGACTGACGCATCGCGTCTGCAGCAGGTGACGCTGGAGAATGTAAACTACTACGATGCCTATACATTTGCCTCAACCCTTGACAAGGATCTTGTGAAGTCGGGAGCAGTTTCGGCCAAAGGTCGTCAAACCGGCTCTGTGGTCTACAATTCGGATGGTACAAAGTCAATCTCTGCGATATATTATGACCTCAAAGGCAATGTGACCGAGTGTAAGGAAAGGACATCATTCGGGACGCTGCGCTCCACTGTGAACACCTATACATATTCCAGCCAACCTCTGAAGTCGACAGTGACGGAAGGTTCCGTGACCACAATTACAGAGAACACCTATGATTCCGCAACGGGGCTTCTGACCGCCACGGATGTGACTGTAAACGGAGTGAAGCAGTGTGTCTCCGCTGTGACATACGATGCACTTGGCAGGATTGAATCTGTCACACGCGGGGCAGCCACAAAGAGCGGAGGCACTGTCAAATATAAATACAATCTCCATGGCCAGACCACAAAGATAGAGGGGCCTGGAATGACGCAGAACCTGTACTATGCCGATGGACCTGGCAAAAAACTGTACAACGGTTCGGTAAGTGCCATGACATGGACTATGGGAACCGACACAAAGATACGTGGCTACAAGTACTCCTATAACGGTTATGGATGGTTGACAGCGGCAGAATACGGAGAAAACGATGACCTGTGGGCAAACCAGCACCGCTATACCGAGCGTTTTCTTAATTTCATGCTCAACGGCGGGGTACGCCGTCTGCAGCGTCATGGCCTGAAGGCTGACGGTGTCTATGGAAAAATAGACAACCTCCATATCTCATACGATGGCAACCGTATCAAGACGGTACTCGAGGACGCTGACCCAGTCACCCAGAACGGCAGCATGGACTATCCGGGAGGCAAGAAGGAACTGGAGTTCACCTACAATGATTGGGGAGCACTTGTCAGCGACCAGAGCAGGGGTATCACCAACATCAGCTACGACCGTTTCGGCAATCCAATCCGTATAACTTATTCCAACGGAGCATATACGGAGAATGTCTACTCTGCAAGCGGAGAGAAACTGAAGACTGTCCACAGCACCAATGTGACAAGGCAGTCTGATCCATCCTCTGTATTCGATGATATCCTCAATGAGTTTTCATTGGAATCAACCGAGGCAGCTGCATCGACAGGGGTGACAGGTACATCCACGACCGAGTACCGAGACAACCTCATCTACCGTAATGGCAAGCTTGACATGGTCCTCCTCCCAGGCGGCTACGCCACCGTCAGCGGAAGCACAGTCACCTTCCACTACTACACTCAGGACTACCTCGGCAACAACCGTGCCGTCATCAATGGCTCGACGGGTGCTATCGAGCAGACCGTCGCGTACTATCCCTATGGAGGCATCATCGCCGACCTCGGAAACCCGACTGGAGGTCAGCCCTACAAGTTCGGCGGCAAGGAACTCATCACTGCCAACGGCCTCAACGAGTACGACTTCGGCGCCCGCCAATACTACTCCGCAGTACCGGGCTTCACGAAGCCGGATCCACTCTGTGAGAATACACAATGGCTGTCTCCATATCTGTATTGCGGAAATAATCCTGTGAACGCGATAGACCCGGACGGTAGAAGAACAATAGTTAAAGATCTTGGAGAAGAACGGTTTCAGATTATAGGTGGAGAACTTGATGATGATCTGAGTATTTATCTTAATGACAAAAACGGACCAATTATTGGTGTGACGACATCAAACACCTCATTTTATAACAGTGACAAGGGAGAATGGGCAATTTCATCTGTTATAGATCTAAACGACAGAAGCGGAACTGAATTCTTGAGTAAGTTGGAAAATGATTCGCCCAACCTTGTTAATTATATGTGGAATGCCAGAGGAAATCATAAATATGATTTCAAAAATACCAACGGTACTGATCAAAAAATAGATAATATAGATCAATACAGAGGTATGCAGATCACTACTGATAACGGACTGCCGGTGATAACCTCTGCAAGAGACATAGGAAACATAGGAGCCGGCTATATGGCCGGAGTGAACGGAGTTTCATGGGATAAAGCCGTTACAGCATTCGATACGTATCAAACATACTCCAATCTGTCACCTTCATTACAGAAAACCGTCATTGATGGAGCCATAACCTTCTTGACAGGAGATCCAGGAGGACTGAAAAAGATCATTTTTCCATTGATTCAAAACAAAGTATCCGAGGGAATATCCACACGTAATGCTGAACGTTACGGATGGGAGAAAGGCAATGCAGTCTATCGACGGTCTAAATAATATAAATGATAAGAAGGAAATCCATGTACAAGACAGACAAGTACATAATAACGGGAGTAGCTGTATCTATTCTTTCGTATATTTTAGTTGGTTGCGTCAGCCGAGAGGAATGTAGAGATAACAGGGATTTTATCCCGGAAATGAACATCTACATAGAACCGGATTACGATACACATCGAGTCTATTTCTATAAAACCTATGAAGACAAGCCTGACTTTGTTGAATTCAGAGGTTACGGGCCGGATATCAAATATTATCCACCGGCTCAGATGTTTTATCTTCCTCCCGATACAATCCTTGTGGTTCCACTGCTGGATCATATACTGAAGATACATGAGGTGAATTTCAAAATCAGGCTTTGCGAAATGGACACTTCCGGATATTTTTATAACCTGTCATACATAAAACACCGCTATCCTGAAGGAACAGTTAGTCCTTATCCATGCCAGAGAGCTTTTAGAATCAATGTTAATGACTATTTCTATCATATTTGTATTACCGATTGCCTTGACCGACAAATATACAGTAAGGAGTTCAAGGATCCGGATGAGATTCATATACCAAGATAGCACATGGAGAAAATCATAAAAAAAATATTATGGTCGGTTTTAGGTCTTTTGATCTCGGTTTTAACCGGTTATGCTATTTACAATATAATTACCCAGAACAAATTGAACAACTCTGAGACATTCGAGATCGTGAGGGGTTCGCTTTACATTCATACTGACATATCCGGTGGAAAATACAAGGTGTGGCTAAGCCGGGACGGAAAATTGTGGGACGATTATATTGAGTTTGAGAAAGAAAGGATTAGAAACCATATCAGTAACATATACTTCTTCCCTCCGGATTCTCTGTTTGTGCTTAACCTAGAAGGAGAGACGGTTTCGGGTATCAAGAGCAATCATCTCAGTATAATCGATGTCCTCAGTGAGGACATCTTCGTCGGGAAAGGCGGTGACTGGGTAATTGCAGATAGGCTACGCTATTATACGAATAGCGGATATGTCGAACGTTTCTCTACAGGATCCCCGCGGATAGCATATAGGCTTACATACGATTCCATTATGTGCAGTGCTCCGGTGTGGATCTGTTTTGAGCCAGACCTCAAGGGATTCACCATATGTGATTCGACGGGATACGCCATCTTCTCTTCACTTGAACTAAATTAAACGCTGTGTATGAAAACATCTACCTATATTTCGCATAAGTATACCAAATATAACGTCTTATCTATGGCATCTCTTTATCTTCTGATATTTGTCTTTTCCTGCGGCTGCGTTCAGAGTCATTATCAGGAGGATCGCCTTGACTTCGAAATTGAGAGGCACGATAGCTCTGATCTTCCATTCAAGCTGTCTGTTTTCAGAGATATAACCACATTTCAAGGATCGACATTTGAAGAATGGTCGATCTGTATACGCAACAAGGATGACGGCAGAGGTTGCTACATACATCCCGTATCATCAACTGAAGGGATAAGAAAACTGATTTATCTCAATCCCGACACTGTGAGGCTCATCATTGATGGGCCTGGAGAAATATACTATGAAAAATCAGGCAGGCCATCCGTGGATCTTTCAGATGCAGTCAAGAACGATGGTATCGATGTTAGGATTCTTGCAAGAAAGTATATTGAAGATACCGACGGGATAATTAAGGAAACGATTATACCGGACATATCCGACCGGTCCACATGGCGAAGAAATCCTGTAAGCACTTCTGAAAAACGGGCAATACTGGATACCGTGCTGAGCAGATACATGTACTTGATAGCATATGATGATAAGAAAGACTTCATTTGGATTTACGATTCCAACGACAGCATTGTCTACCGATCCCCGTCTTTGCTTAAGTATCATGAAGAAGAGCCGTATCTTGCAAGAAGATATGAGCAGAAGGTAATGTAGCAACAGGTATTTATGATTTTTTAGACATTATATAGGCAAACGGTCATAAAAAAGATTTAAAGCGAGGTGTTTTCCACATAATCAATGATATTATGGGTCTTCTTGTCAATTTATCCAAAGTATAGATGATGAATAGGAATGGTATTAATATACACTCAATTGACAGTATCCTATACTTTCAGATGACTACTGACATGAGAGTCAACGGGATCAGGCAGAGAGTCTCGGCTGTGATGTACGATACTCACGGACGCATAGCGTTCGTGACACGCGGGGTGGCGAACAACAGCAACGGAAGCGTGACGAAACCCCAGCGTAACGGGCTGAGGGCCTACGGGACGTACGGCAAGCTTGACATGGTCCTCTTCCTCGGCGGCTATGCCACCGTCAGCGGAAGCACAGTCACCTTCCACTACTATACTCAGGACTACCTCGGCAATAACCGCGCTGTCATCAACGGCTCGACCGGGGCCATCGAGCAGACTGTCGCGTACTATACCTATGGAGGCGTCATCGCTGACCTCGGAAACCCGACTGGAGGTCAGCCGTACAAGTTCGGCGGCAAGGAACTGGTCACCGCCAATGGACTCAACGAGTATGACTTTGGAGCCCGCCAATACTACTCCGCCGTCCCCGCCTTCACCCGCCTTGACCCGATGGCAGAAAAGTACCCCTGGCTCTCCCCATATCTCTACTGTGCCAACAACCCGGTGAATGCATTCGATCCAGACGGTAGAGACTTATGTTTTGCAGGTGGAACGGAGGATGATTATAAGTATA
>CAYSMP010000126.1:0-12152 GCA_964432215.1 uncultured Sangeribacter sp. | reverse complement strand
TCTTTGTTCCGCCACCGAACTGGTCGCCACCTTCAGCGCAAAGAGTGTGCCACCATGCCATAGCGAACTTGAGCCATTCCTTCATGGGCTTGCCAAGGATGAGCTTCTCAGCGTCATAGTAACGATAGGCGAGGGGATTATAGCTTGATGTACCCTCGAATTTGATTTTCCCTATGCCGGGAAAGTATTCTTTCTGTGCCATTGTTGTGTTTATTTGTTTTTTAGGTTCTTGATTTCCTTTTGTAATTTAAGTTTTTTAAAGTCCTTAGGTCTTTAGTGATTTATGCATTGTGCAATAAATTCAGGCGTTCTTTCCAAAGCTTGTAAGCTTCGAGATAAGGTTCGCGATTCTCAGGAGGAGTAATTTCCGTAATCTTCTTGAGAGTTGCAAATGCTTCGTTATTGTCCTTGTAAATGCCGGCTCCGATTCCTGCGCCCTTGGCTGCACCAACGCTGCCGTCGGTCTCATAGAGCTTGATAGTGGCTCCGCTGACGGCGGCAAGAGTTTCGCGGAAGAGTGGGCTGAGGAACATGTTGGCATGTCCTGCATGGATTGTATCTACTTTGATACCCATAGCTTCAGTTATCTCTATGCCATACATAAAGGAGAAGACGATGCCCTCCTGGGCAGCTCGCATGAGGTGGGCCTTATTGTGGATATTGAAGTTTATGCCAAAGATAGAGCATCCCGTTTCTTCGTTCTGCAAAATGCGTTCCGCCCCATTTCCAAATGGAATGATGCTAATGCCTTCAGCACCTACGGGTACGGATTCTGCCAAGCGATTCATGTCGTCGTAGCTCATACCCGGGTCAGCTATATTACGTTTGATCCAGCTATTTAGTATACCTGTACCATTGATGCATGTGAGTACGCCTACTCTCGGTTCGTCTGCTGTATGGTTGACATGAGCAAAGCAGTTGACTCTTGATTTTGGGTCACAGTCAATTTTGCCGTTGATTGCATAGACCACACCGGATGTGCCCCCTGTGGCAGCGATTTCCCCGGGATTGAATACGTTCAGACTGAGAGCATTGTTAGGCTGATCTCCGGCGCGGTAGGTGACAGGCGTTCCTGGCTCGAGACCGAGTTCCTTAGCCGGCTCTGGAAGAAGGCGTCCCTGAATGCTGAAAGTGGGTTTTACTTCCGGCAGAATTTCCATGTCGAAGCCGAAATAGTCCATTAGGAATTTGGCAGGGGCATTCTCTTTGAAATCCCAGAGCACATAGTTAGAGATGCCCTCCGGCGTAGTACAGATTTCGCCGGTCATCTTCATTGCTATATAATCTGCCGGGAGCATTATCTTGTAGATTTTCTCAAAAATCTCAGGTTCGTTTTCCTTCACCCAAGCCAGTTTGGCTGCGGTAAAGTTGCCTGGAGAGTTTAGAAGATGAGTCAGGCACTGCTCTTCCCCAAGCTCCTCAAAAGCTTTTTGGCCATAGGGTACTGCCCTGGAATCACACCAGATGATGGCATCGCGAAGTAGGTTACCGTCTTTGTCAACGCAAACAAGGCCGTGCATCTGGAATGAGAAACCTATAGCTTTGATATCTGCAGGGTTGACTTTTGATATATTAAGGACGCTTTTTGTCACCTCTTTAATATACTCCCACCAGTTTTCCGGATTCTGTTCGGCCCATCCTGGTTTAATTGCTTTAATGGGAGCTTCCGATTTCGGGAAAAAGTCGGTAGCCACGCATTTGCCGCTTTCAGCGTCTACGATACTTGCCTTAACTGAGGAAGTACCTATGTCGTAACCTAATAAGTACATCTGATGTCGTGTTTATGGTATATATATAAATTATGGTATTATCTTTTGCTTTGGGCCTCAATGACCTCTTCTGACTACAAAGTTAATAAATAATTCAGACTTACAAAAACTTTTGGAAAAATTTGTGAGAAAAGATGACTGTTTTTGTCAATTTTTACTCCTTTTAGAGGGTTAAATTGCGATAATTTCTGAGGTTGTGTCCGAGCATTGATTCATTCGAGCAAATTCCTGATTTGAAAAATAAGTTTAAACAACTTCTAAAATAAGAAGAGGGTATCAAGCGTTATAATGAGGATAAATTTAGAAGAACAACTTTGATGAGATGCACTACGGAATTTAATCTTAAGGGCCATATGGCGATGTTGGGAGCGAATGTATGCTGGGGACTCATGTCGCCAGTTGCAAAATTAGTGTTCGCTTCCGGGATAATTGCTCCAATTATTATGGTAGATTTCCGAATAGCCGGAGCTGCGATGTTATTTTGGATCACTTCTCTTTTTACTCCAAAAGAACATGTGCCGGCTATTGATAAACTTCGGCTGTTTGGAGCAGGAATGTTGGGAATCCTCCTCAACCAAGGGTGTTTTATTATAGGTGTAAGTTTTACATCACCCGGAGAAGCTTCGTTAGTCACAACTACAATGCCCATGTGGGTGATGCTCCTCGCATGGCTTTTCCTTAAGGAACCAATCACCATAAAGAAAGCCGGGGGCATTGTGCTGGGAGCGGCGGGGGCCTTAATACTTGTTTTAGGTGGGAAAGGATCGATAGCCGGAGGAGATAATCCTGCGTTAGGTGATTTTATTGTGCTTATGGCCCAACTTTCTTATGCCCTCTATCTTACCATCTATAGAAATTTTATTAAGAAATACTCTCTTGTCACTCTTATGAAATGGATGTTTCTCTCGGCATCTATAGTAGGCATACCTTCAACAATCGGATTCATTAAAGCTACAGATTGGGCCTCCATATCAGTTTCTGAATGGTTGGGAATCGGTTATGTAGTCTTTTTCGCTACCTATATTGCTTATATATGCATCATGATAGGACAAAAGAACCTTCGCCCGACAATTGTAGGCATGTACAACTATGTTCAGCCTATAGTAGCCACTATCGTAGGAATTAGTCTTGGGATGGATCATTTCTCACTCCTGAAAGCCATTGCTGTTGTCTTAATTTTCTCAGGTGTCTATTTAGTCACCATATCAAAGGCGAGGGTTAGCGATTAACGATGTTCGAAAAAGGGAATCTATTTATAAGTATTTAGTTGTCAAAACGGAAATCGATTTCCATTGTTATTTCCGGACGGAAATCCTTTTGGAATGCAAGGCGTGGAGAACCATCAGAGGTATAGATAATGCCGCAGAAACTGAATTTCAGTCTATGCAGAGCGTTCAACATTGGGCTATTGTCGGCATGCGTATCAATGCGTATATTGTTGGTCATTTCCTTGCAGTAGTCGACACAAGTTTTCAGCATCCCTCCCTTCTTGCCGCTTGAGGCTATTCGATGGATGGTCCCGTAAGGTTTGTCGTTGAGCCATTTCCCGTTTTCGATCACTTTATATGTCGGGTCTTCTCCTAAAATGAAAGAGAAGGCCATCAGGATGTTTCCCTCCTCATCTTCAGCTATATAGTGGCTCCAATGGGCAATATCCGTCATTATTGTCTTTCTATCCGGATAACCGCCAATCCATTGTTCAAAATTGCCTTGCATCCGCATGTAATATTTTGCGGATTCATACACTTCCATTATATGATCGATATCTCTTGCAGTGCTTCGTCTTATTGAAAAATCCTTTTCCATATTATAGTAACAAATTTTGTTAGGTTGTGGAGTTGTGAGGAGTGGAGAGAATATTTGAAGTTTTTGTGTGAGATTGGATTTTTTTGATTATATTTGCAATCTGAAAATCAAATCTGATATGATGAAACTAAACTTAAAAATAGCCGGGTTGCTTGTGGCTTCTTGCTTTGAGGGTGCTACCGCGGCTGACTTCAACGAGAATTTTTGCGACAGTACGCTTCGTATAGATTATGTCTTTGGTGGGGGACCATCCGGAGTGCGCTTGATGCTTGATTCTCAGTCTAAACAAAAAGGGTGGGCCGGAAGGCGTCATCGTCTGAAGGATGTGCCTGTGGCAGGAAACGGAACAATAATGGTGACCGATCCTCTTACTGGCGATACATTATACCGCAATACATTCTCTTCCTTATTCCAAGAATGGATATATACCCCGGAAGCGCAGCACAAGGATATGGCATTTGAAAATTCAGTTCTTGTTCCCCTTCCCAAGAAAGAAGCAGATATCACTGTAAGCCTTAGAAGTAACAGGCATGAAGAGATAGGACGTGTCACTCATCGCTATCGTCCAGATGATGAACTTATAGCTCTGCGTGGAGAGTCTCCAATAGCACATAAGTATCTTCACAAGGGAGGCGACCCAAGCGAAGCTATAGATATTGCTATTCTTGCAGAAGGATATCGTCAAGAAGAGATGGATACTTTCCTTTCCCGCGCCAATAAAATAGCAGAAGAGATACTCAGCTACGAACCATTTGCTTCAAATAAGGAAAAATTCAATGTTGTTGCAGTCATGACTCCTTCTAAGGAGAGCGGCGTCAGCATTCCATTGAAGAACGATTGGAGAGACACTGCTTTTGAATCTCATTTCAGTACATTTTATTCATCTCGCTATCTTACTACTCCAAGGGTATGGCGTCTTCACCGATCATTGGAAGGAATTCCCTATGAGCATGTCCTTGTGCTCGTCAATACTCCTGTCTATGGAGGAGGTGGAATTTACAACAGTTACCAGATAGCTACTGCTGACAACGAACTGACTCTTCCGGTTGCAGTTCATGAATTTGGCCATAGTTTTGCAGGTCTGGCAGATGAGTATTTTTATACTGAAGAGGAAGATGGCACATATCCCCTTGATATTGAACCGTGGGAACAGAATATTACTACGATGGTGGATTTCGACTCTAAATGGAAGGATATGATAACTCCCGGTGTTCAGATTCCGACACCTTGGATCGACAAAGGAGGCACTCGTGAAGAACGCATGAAGCGTGCCAAGGAGGAAAAAAGAGAAGAGATCGTAGTCGGAGCTTTTGAAGGAGGGGGATATAAGGCAAAGGGGATATACCGTCCTGTCGAGACATGCCGAATGCGCGACAATCATAATCCGGCATTCTGTCCGGTATGTGAGCGGACGCTCCGCAAGGTCATAGAATTTTACACAGAAAAATAATAAAATCCGACTTTTGCTTGCGAAAGTCGGATTTTTTATGGTCTTTATGTTAATAGATCAAAACTTATAAGAGAGCATTATGTGTGTACCCAATTGTTTGCTGAGCACACTGGGCCAATATATCATTGTACCGTCAGTGTGATGCCTGAATTGAATACTCATATCTTTATATCTTGTTTTTCTGACATAAAAATCAACTCCACCCGTAAGATAGAAATTCTTATGCAGTTTGTAGTTTACTGAGCCTTCAAGATGATTGAAAGTAGTGCTTCCGCGATCTCCTCCTACAATATCTATTTCAAAACCGGGAGATGAGTACCAGACGAAATTGGAGTCAAAATTGTTTTTTGTGATGATTTTATATACTTGATTGGCTACTTTAACTGAAAATTTATCGTTTGAAAGTGCCCAATTGAGTCCCGCTTTGACAGAATAGCCCATTCCCCAGCTATAGTTGCGATGGTATTCACGATAAAAGTCAGTGAGGACTCCTGCAAGTGGCACGGCGTTTAGATGTACATATCCATCCAAAGACATCTTACTATTGGGAATTGCTCTGAACATTGCTCCTCCACCTGCACATGCCGGTATGCCCAGTTTATATGGAATTGTCTCCGGGAAATACTCCTTTAAATAATCATCAGAATATTCTTTTCGGATGGTGTCAGAGTCAAAAAAATCAAAATGCTGGTACAAACCAATGTTAACGTTTAGTTTCTCTTTGTCGATAAGCTCTCGGCTTAACAGGCGACCCATGATCTCTATTCTTCCAATAAGAGGTTGCGTGCTGAGCGCCTGAAGTTCGATGTTAAAGGAGAAATAGTCGTAAGGCACTTTTGTTGTCTGCTCAAAGCGGTCGCCATATTCTATATTGATTTCGGCAGCCGGTCCTATCTTCCATCCTTCATTGTCTATCATTGTGAGATATCTTGCTCCCAGATTAGCTTCAATGCTTATTGGAGGCAGACCAAACCGTCGGCCGGATGTAGCACGTTTCTTCCAAGCCTGTCCGCTGACGATTCGTGTGATGCCACGCATAGGGTCGAGGATGAAGGCTGCTACTTCGCGGCCAATACGCTCTCCTCCTGTAGCTCGATCGTTGAGCACTAAGTCTGAAGCCCGATAAAATACCTCGCCCAAAGCAGCCCCACCTATAGGTGTGGCTATTATGTCGTTGGTAGATGGATATTCACACTCCATAAAAAGTTCCCACATGGCGCTCCCGCTTATTGCGTATAATTCCGATTGCCAGTAGTTGAATCCGTTTGAGCGTCCGGCATTGTAGAAGAGCGACCCATTATAGGGATGGGCAAACATATTGGTATTCAGATGGTCGTTGTCCCACTCAAAGCCATGTCTGAAGTTTTCTTTAATTGTCTCCCATGAAATGTAGGCATAGTGCCCTTCGAGTGCATATCTATCAAAGGCCCATAGACCCATATTCATTCCGAAAACCTCAGCTGCAGCTCTCCAAAAGTGTTTCTTTTCATGGTAGATCATATCTGCACTGTCCGGGACTACAGGCGTTGAGACTATGTGCCGATAAGGCACACGGTGTCGGTAGTCACCTCGCTTCCACTTGTTGCCGTAGGCATGGCGGGTAACGTTGGTCTTCAGCGAATCAAGAAATGTATCATATTTATTCTGAGAGAAAACCGGGATAGCCATGGCCGATGCGATGGCGAAAAGTGATATTAAAGACAGAATTCGTCTTACGGTCATAACTTCAGTCAGGTGTTATATGGGTTATATCAGACGCAAAGTTAATGAAAATTTTTTTAATAGAAGTTGTTTAAACTTATTTTTTTATTAAGATTTCGTCAGGTTTTCGAGCGGATTTTTCTTCATGAAGAGGGAGCAATGCAGCTTCCGGGGTTTACACAAAAATAATCTTAATAATCAATTTATCTTACCACTCGGGTGAATTCCGGAGTTTCACCTTCTGATGCTAAAACGTAGATTACAGCGTTAGTCTCGCTTCCATCAGGCATTGTAGATTTAACTCCATATTCATATTCTATTCCCTCGGGGGTCTGTCTGCTTGCTACCGATATCGGATTACCAAGGGGAAACTGATAGTTGTCGCAAGCTGCATGATAAATAGCAGACTCTTCTTCGTTGACAGGTTGAGGGTCTGAAAACTCCGGTAGAGCCTCGATTTCTCCTTCAATGTATCCATTTTCTATAAGGTAGCGCTTGATTTCATTCGGAGCTTTTGCTACACGTGCATTTCTGACGCCGTAACCTTCCGTCACATCAGCTGCGGGGAGCGCCATTGCTACGTCAAGCGTAGCTTTGTCAATACCGCCGCTTCCGAATGTAGCGAATGTCACAATTTTTTTCCCGTCAAGTTTATTGTCGGCTATGAAAGAAGCCATCGGAAGAGCATACGTTCCTCCCCAGATTGGGAATCCAAGAAAGATTGTTTCATACTTCTCAAGATCTACCGATATAGGTTTCACCTCAACTTTTACGCTATCGCTCTTTTCCTGCATCCAGCGCGCTATGGTCTGGCTGTAATCTCCGTCATATGGATTTACTGCCACAATGGAATCGATATCGCATCCGAGCTGACGTTGAAGTTCCTCTGCTACAGCACGGGTTGCTCCGGTCTGCGAATAGAAAAGCACCAGTGTCTTACCCTCCTGAGGTTCTGTGTTTTCAGCTTTATTAGTCTTGCACGCGCTGCTAAACATGAGAGCAGCCGCAAGCATAGCCATAGTCAGTTTTTTCATGGTTGTGATGATTTAAAGATTCTTACCGTGCTAAAAGAATAAGGAGCTACCTCGACGGAGCCGTTAAATTCGATGGTTGAAGATATCGGTTTCACATTTGTGTCGCGTGGGCTGCCTGTAAGAGTTGTGAACTCAGCATTTCCTTTTGGATAACCGGCAAGATCAACTTCTATGCCAACAGGAAGCATATTGGCGATTCTGACGATTGTGTCGCCTGTCTTTTCATCGATGACTGTCGACACTCCGAAGCGGTTAGTCACATCGTCATTGTCTATAGTCTTAGGCAATTTCCCACATTTCCCGCAGCATTTTTCCTCCATAGCGATTGTCGAAGGAACGTAAGTGGTGCCTGGATTTACTCCATACATTTGCTGCACGTAGTAATCCGGCGAGAGGGAAATACTTTTGTTGTCAAAGTAAATAAGGTCAGGTCGCCATTGAGTGCGTCCTTTTTTTGAGAGAAGCGGAGCGTAAGAAGTCATGGTCACAACGTCGGCGTTTCTTTCTACATCAGTCAGATAGAGTCCGATTGAAAGAGCACATTCGAGATTAGACTCACGTCCCGGATAGTGGGAAGCGTATTCACCGAGGTAAACCTTCGGACCTTTTTTGTCGTAATTATCATAGTAATCGCGGTGATTTATATACCAACCGGGTGCCACATAATAATGTTCATCTACTATCGCTACATTTTCCTTTTTAGCGAAATCCCATCCTTCCTCATAGTCTGAACCTTCGAAGAACGGACCAACAGTACCTACGACAATAATCTCAGGGTATTTTGCATTTACTGCATCGCGGATCATCTTGAAGCGCGTTTCAAAAGCTTCGCTTATGAGGTCTTCGTTGCCGATGCCGAGATATTTCAGGTTGAAGGGTTCCGGGTGCCCGGCTTCAGCACGTACTTTACCCCATTGAGAATCGGCCGGACCATTTGCATACTCCACGAGGTCGAGGATGTCTTGGATATATGCCGGCATATCTTCCATCGGGATTCCGCATTGCTGCCCGTTGGATGTCAGCACGTCGTGGCTATAGTGTGAATGGCGTGAAGAATTCTGGCATGGTACGCCGGCTGCAAGCACAGGTAGTGGCTCCATTTCAAGATCTTCGCAGAATTGGAAGTATTCAAAGAATCCGAGTCCACGCGTCTGGTGATATCCCCAGAGGTTGGGAAGAGGTTTGCGGGCTTCGAGTGGACCCACTGAACCTTTCCAGTCGTAGATATTGTCGATGCCATTGCCATGGCTGACGCATCCGCCGGGAAAACGCATGAATTTGGGCTTCAAATCTGCAAGGGTTTGGGCGAGGTCTTCACGAAGACCGTTTTTATGTCCTTTGAATGTCTTTTCCGGGAATAGAGAGATCATATCAAGGCTGACTTCGCTCTTGGCCGGAATCTCTATCTTGAGCATTGCGTCGCTGCAATCGGCTTTTGCAGTCAGTTTTGCATCAAGTTTGGTCCAGTCGCTTCCGGCAGGAACAGTCACTTTTCCCTGAGCCAAAATCTTCCCGTCCTTGTCTGTCAGACTAACTTTCAGTGTTGTCTTGGCGGTAGAGCGTGCAAAAAGGTTGAAAAGATATTTGTCACCTTTCTTAAGTACGATCCCATCGAAGCCTTTGTTGGTAAGGAAACCGGGTTTGTTATCAGTTTTGCAGAGTGCGTAATGGCTGTTGTTGGCATGGATAGGTGCAGAAGTTTCTATCTGCAAGTTCATGTCATTTGATTCCCAGTATGAGGTGGGGCTCCATTCGCCACGGTCTTTATCAGAGTATTCGAAGTCTCGGTTTTGGATGAGCTCTGCATAAAGGCCTCCGTCGGCACCATAGTTGATGTCTTCAAAGAAAATACCAATGAAGTTATCACTGATTGGTTTGGCATTTGCTTTATCGAGTGTGACAGTGGCCTTCAGCGGTTTTAGACCCTTGAATCGCCAAGAATCCTGGTCAGCGCGTTCGTCATCTTTTGCGCTTAAGCTGCTTCGATAGTGGATATATCCGTTAAGGCGTTCGACGAGGTCGGAATCAACAGTAAGGATTGTTCCCTTCACTTTCTGACCTTGTACGGTTTCTTCTGTGAGCTCGGCAAACTTCACAGATGAGGGGAGAGCCTTCATGTAATTGGAGTCTGAGCGTCGATATTCTTGTGGTTTCCAGTTTTCAAAGTTATCTGTAAAAGTATAAGCTGCAACTTCTCCATCTTTATCGGGATTGAATACCATCCAGAATGTCCCCTTGTCGTCTTGGGCTAACCTTACATTGTGCATTTTCTTCCCACTGCCCCATGCTCCGAAGTCAGAGCCAAGGAAAGAGTGGAAGTTTCCGAGAGTGCGCCATTCCTTTGAAGCGTCGGAGCGGGTGGCGAGTTTTAGGCCTCCGTTGCCGTCAGGCATTGAGAACGCGAGCATCTCAACCGGGTTCCCGGCATAGATGGAATTAAAACCTGCCGCTCCGAATGCCAGCGAGAGTCCCAATCCATATTTTGCAAATCTTTTCATGATATCTTATAGGTTATTATTTTTTGACAAAATTAATAAATTTGTGCCATTTATGCAAATCTTTTGTTTGGTTGTGGAATTGTCCGAGACGTCCCGGTGAGTTTCCTTAAGAAACTATCACGACAAGCCAAAAGATGACATAAGATTAATTAAAAGAATCTTCTGTGTACTCTGTATGATAATTTTTAGAATTCGAAATGAATTTAAACAATCTTAATGATGCGTTCGAGAAATCCGATATTGGGATATATTTAATGTGTAGCAATAAAAATAACTATAGAAAGAAAAAAACTCGATATTTTCTTTGCATATTCATCAGAATTTTATAATTTTGTGACGAAATATGCATGCAAGAATGAGGAGTCTCTTTCTATGCAGCGGATTTATTATCTTAAAAGGAAATTTTATGAAAAAATTCTACACATTTAAAAGCATTGCGCTGCTTGCTTTGGCCGTTATGGCTAATGTTGCAGCTGCACAGAACCTTAAGCTCACTTCGAATGGCAATCCGGTAGAAAACGGAGCAGTCATTGAGTTGCCTTATGTATTCGAAGTAGAGGCTTATCCAGAGTTTAATTTGTATATATATTCGTATATATGGAATCCTCATTTTGAAGTATCTACTACAAGTGGTGAGGCAAATTGTACTGTCACATTAACAAGCCTTGAAAACACTTCGGGATTTCAGCTATGCTGGCCGGATGGATGTAAGTTTGCAAATCCCGGTCAGAGCATAACTTCTACAGGAAATGTCACCACAGAACCTTCTGATCTTCAGATACATAAAGAATTTTCGCCTGACACGGCAGATGAAAAGCCTACAGAGGGTGGTTCTATAAAGTTAACGGTAAAAAGCGGTTCCGAGACAATTGAATGCACTGTAATCTGCTTGCTTGAAGAGTACAACGGTGTGGATGAAAATATTGCTGAAATTGATCAGCCCACTACCTACTATACTCTTGAAGGAATCAAGGTAGATAGACCGACTGCAAAAGGTATGTATATCGTAAGAAAAGGTAGCAAATCCAAAGTTATGTATAAGAAGTGATAAATCCTGCTTTTAATAAAATAGAGTGCCATTGGTCATTAATGACCAATGGCACTCTATTTTATTAACTTTAATTAAAGTGGTTCATTGCAAATGCCGGTCCTGAGAGGCAATATGCTTGCACGCAGTCGGCCGCTTTGTCGAGAATAGTAGGGAGTTCTTTTCTTTCTTCAGGCGTGAAGACACCGAGCACGAAATCAATCTGGTGGCCGTGGGTAAACTCATTACCAACTCCGATACGAAGACGGGCATAATTAGTATTTCCGAGTTCAGAAGCAATGTTCTTAAGTCCGTTGTGGCCTCCGTCAGATCCACGTTGTTTAAGCCGGATAGATCCAAAAGGAAGGGCAAGGTCATCGACCACCACAAGGAGATTCTCAAGAGGCAGGTTCTCTTGGTTCATCCAATAGCGTATAGCAACTCCACTGAGATTCATAAATGTGGAGGGCTTTAGAAGCATCAGTTCACAGTTTTTTATCTTTGCTATAGCCATATCGCCGTAGCGGCATGACTTCCATGAGGCTCCGGAGCGCTCTGCCAAAACGTCGACAGTCATAAAGCCGGCATTATGTCTTGTCCCGACATAGTCCGGACCAATATTTCCTAATCCAACGACAAGGTATTTTTTCATTGTAGAAATATTTTGAGTCAATTCCCTTTCCGATGTTGATTTTCTTAGGAAGGGGCCGAATACATAATCCCAAATACTCATATGAGTGGGGGCTTAGAGTTAAAAGAAAGGCGATATGGATACTCCATATCGCCATGTAGGGTTCGCGAGGATGGCTGATGATTACTTGCCTTCCTTTGCCTGAGCACCACGAGCTGCACGAGTGAGCTGTACGG
>CAYSMP010000125.1:0-12169 GCA_964432215.1 uncultured Sangeribacter sp. | reverse complement strand
GCAATCCCGAAATGCTGCAGTTCCTATCCAGATATACATCACCCGGCTATGGATCCGTGCTCGTCTTCTTCCTCGTCGGTATCATCCTCACAATGGTAGTACAGAGTTCAGCAGCTACGTTTGCCATCACACTTATTATGTGCTCCCAGGGTTGGATCTCATTCACACTCGGCTGCGCCATCATCCTCGGTGGAAATATCGGTACGACAATCACTCCTATTCTTGCAGCCCTCAGCGGTAACCTCGCTGCAAGACGTACAGCAATGGGACACGTCCTCTTCAACGTGCTCGGCTCCATCATCGTGCTCTGCATCTTCCATCCTTTCATGAACCTTGTAGCCGACATTTCCTACTGGTGCTGTGGTATAAATCCCCTTGATATTGATGCAGCCATGGAAACTAAGATGGCTGGCTCCACCTTGCTTGACCCTGCCGGTGGCCTGACATCAAAGGCACAGGCAGCCGTCGCCTTTGGTCTTGCAATGTTCCCCACTGTCTTCAACGCTTGCAACCTATTGGTGATGATATGGTTCACCAAACAGTACGTACAGATAGTATGTTGGATTATGCCTGCCAAGCATAAGGATGAAGAGGAGGAATTCTCACTCAAATATATCAACCATGGTCTTCTTCAGGCTTCCGAACTCAATATCACCCAAGCTCAGAAAGAAATCGAAGTTTATGGTGAGCGTGTAGGCCGTATGCTTGGCATGGCAGAAGAGATAATACATCTAAAATCCGACGATTCAAAATATTCTGAAGTTTACTCCCGCTTGGAAAAATATGAAGATATCTCAGACAAGATGGAGATTGAAATCGGCAATTATTTGAACAGAGTTTCAGAAGGTCGCCTCTCCCCCAATGGTAAAATGCGCATAGCAGGTATGCTTCGCATTATCAGCGAGATAGAGTCAATCGCCGACTGCTGTTTCAATGTTGCCAAGACTACTCAACGCAAGCTCCAAAACAGTGTTAAGTTCCCAGAGACAATCGATAAGGAGGTAGACCATATGTTCAGTCTCGTCGACAAGGCAATGGCAAACATGCTCGAGATACTCAAGGAAATGGAAAGCCCCGACGAGTCAAAGATCATCAAGGCATACAACATAGAGCGTGAGATCAACAACTACCGCAACCAGCTCCGCGACACCAACATCGCCAACATCAACGACCACCAATACGACTTCCAGGACGGTATCTTCTTCATGGACCTCATCGGCGAGGCAGAGAAGATGGGCGACCTCGTGATCAATGTTGTTGAAGGCGTGAAGCATCAGTTCCGCGAAGAGAGCGTCTGACCCTTGGTGCTTAACCCCTAACTCTTAAACTTTTAAACCTTTAAACTTTTAAACTTTTAAACCATCGTGGCTGCAGAACGATATTGCGTCATAATGTGCGGAGGGGCCGGAACTCGTTTCTGGCCCTTCAGCCGTGAATCGCGTCCCAAGCAGTTCATCGATTTTTTCGGTACGGGTCAGACCTTGCTGCAGATGACGGTAGACCGGGTACGCAGGCTCGTGCCCGAGGAAAATATGATCCTTATCACCAACGAGCAATATGCCGAAACCGTCCGCGAGCAACTCCCTGGCATATCCCGGGAGCACATTCTTCTCGAACCTGCGCGACGCGACACAGCTCCAGCTGTGCTTTGGGCAGCCCATCACATCGCTGCCCGCAATCCGGATGCATCGTTCGTCACCCTCCCTGCTGATCATGTGATACTCAAGGAGCTGGCCTTTCAGGAAGCCCTACGTGCCGGATTTGAGTTTGTGGAAAAAGGATACCGATTGCTGGCTCTTGGCGTACCTGCCAAGATGCCGAATACCGCTTATTCCTATATCCAGAAAGGGGAATCTTTTGACTCTGATGGGATGATTTCTCATATAAAGACCATAGCTGAGAAGCCATGGAAAGAGATGGCTGAGATTTTCGTCAGGTCTGGAGAATTTTTATGGGATGCAGGGATATATATGGGAAAAGCGAAGAGTGTCATTGACGCATTCAACCGTCATGAGTATGATATGGCATCACGTTTTGATGTGGCGCCAACCTATTACTTAGGGGAAGCTGAAAGCGTTTTTATCTCAGACATATATCCCAAGACCTCTTCCTTGCCAGTAGAATATGCCATCATTGACCATGCCGAGAATGCCTTTGTCTTGGAAGCTGACTTAGGATGGAGCGACCTCAGCACCTGGAATGCCCTTCATGCCATCTCTCCCAAGAACAAGGAAGGGAATGTAACGCAAAATTGCCGTTCGATTCTCTACGACTGCAAAGATTGTATAGTGGCAGCGGAAGGGGAAAAGGTAGTGGTAGTAGCTGGCCTGAAAGACTACATTATAGCCGACACAGCCACAGCCCTCCTGATCTGCCCCATCGAAGCCGAGCAGCGCATACGCAACATCGTCAACGATATCCGCGAGCGCTACGGCTCCGCCTTCACCTAAATGCTGCAACCGAGGTTGCAGTAACTCCTGTTACATAATTAGCGATACTTCCCCACACCATCAATTTTTTATTAGCAACTTGCGCACGATAAAAAATCGACCCTTATGATCTACTCCTTCATTAACCTTTTCCTTACGTTGATTTTAGGGATAATGCCTGCATTCGAATGCTCCTCGAATGAGGTCAGAGACAGTATTGTCATCCCTGAACAATCGACTCCCCCTATTAAAAAAATAGTGCAGAAAGATGATCCTGATACTTTGGTAATCGCCGGAAAAGAAACACTTGTCTACTATTCAAAAGCTCTTGACCGGCAACCCGAATATTACCCTGATGGAATTAAAGGGTTGATGAATTTTTTAAGTGCAAATATGAATTCATCCACCTCTTGCTATCAACCAGAAGGAAGAGTGATTGCAAAATGCCTTGTCACTGAAGAGGGAAAAGTAGAAAGTGTAGAAATAGTTCAGTCGCTTGCAGAATATGAAGACAGAGAGGTAGTGCGACTTGTATCAATGATGACATTTAAGCCGGGGTTTATTGATGATAGGCCCGTTGCATCATGGTTTTTTATACCAATAAACTTTAGAAACAGTGAGTAACAACACATTAAAAATTATTCTATGCAGAGCATTATAAAATGGATGCATCTAAAATTTGACTGTTATAACAAAATTACCCCATCCAGAATCTGCGAATACCTTTCAGGCAAAAAAGAACCTACTTTGCGCCAAGCCAGAATAATCAGCAGCAAACTAAACATAGAACCATCCATTGTCCTTGGCCTTTAGACAATTTTCCATGATTATCTCCCGTCAATCATGTAGATAGAGAGCAATGACGGACTGGACCACCGCATTGGGAGAAAGTCGGGAGGTGTCAAAGACGGCGGCATAGTTTCTGGAATCACCCCACGTCTTTTCTGTGAAGTAGGAGTAATGGTCACAGCGAAGGGAATTGGTCCTTGCCACTTTTTCGGCGGCTACTTCCGGAGCGATTTTCGCCTCTAAAGCCGACACCCGGAAATAAAATAAAGCACGCAGCTCCAAAAACTGCGTGCTTTTTTATTAGATTTCCACAAAAGTAAATCCGGCAAATAATAATTATGCATTATGCATTCAGCATTACGCATTCCACTCAGTCAAGCTGCCACTCAAAGATACCGGCAGAGTTGTCATCCGGAAGCACCACCTCAAGTTTCATCGCTTTGGTGGTCACAGGGTCAAAGTCAACGGTATTGGCAGCTCCCTTCTGTGTGCCGAAATTGTCGGCTCCGGTGACGGGTTGCCACTGCCCCGCTGCATCTTGATAGTAAAGATTCCAGGATTTGGGCACTCGACATCCACCCCACGGGCCATCATCATACCAATATACCGTTGCGCTCTGCACTTTCTGTGCCTCCGGAAGTTCATATGCAATCCACTCAGTAGAACCCTGCTTAGGCCACCAATGGGTATATGGCACAGAACGGTCATTCTCATCTTTTGGCACAAGGCGATCGTTAAGAGAAGAAAGAGAGCCCATCGGAGAGGATGTGGAGATCTTACTCTGCGAAGCAATCGTAGGAGGCATAACAGGACGCGATGCACTCAGTTCCTGCGGAAGCCATACTGCCATATTGCCGCTGCCGCGATGACACCATGCATAATAAGGAATCATATTGAGTTTCACATCCTTCACTGTCAGTCTACCTTTATCATCATATGCCAATGTTTGACCATCAGTAGTGAGTTCCACAATTCCTTCGAGAAGTTCCGGCTTTTCGGTAAGAGTAAACTGAGGCTTCTGGTTTACGAAGATGCTCAGCACATCAAAGTCGTTGTCAGGCCATTCGGCACAATAGACAATCGGACCACGCTCAATAGCGATGCGACCCTTGTCAGCTTCAACCTTAGCATGAGCCTTAACTGTGCGAGGTTCCATGTCGAGATGCAGCTCTACCTTGTCGCCCTTCTTCCATTTGCGTGATATGGTGTAATATCCATCCGCAGTTAGAGTGCCGTCGGCAGGTTTACCGTTTACCATAACTGTATATCCGAGACGCTTTCCATCAGAATAAGTGTAGAGATCACTCGGAACAGGTTTATTCTTCACCCATCCCGGAATACGGAGCTTAAGATCGAAAAGTCCGGCCTTATTTTGGTCTACGGTAACAGTCACATTCCCATTCCAAGGATAATTGGTCTCCTGACTCAACTCAACCTTCTTGCCGTTGACGTCGAGATCGGCAGTATTGGACATAAAGAGATTCACATATACGTTATCACCCTTCACTGCATACACATAGCCGGGAAGTGATGGTATGAAACGTGCAATGTTCGACGGACAACAAGCGCACCCAAACCAGGGCTGACGCTGATGCTGTCCCATTGACTCCAACGGATTCGGATAGAAGAAAGCACCGCCATCAAGAGCCACACCTGAAATCAGACCATTATAGAGTGTGCGCTCAAGCACATCATAATACTTTGAGTCGCCATGAAGAAGGAAGAGACGATGATTGACGTATACATTACCGATAGCGGCACATGTCTCACAATAAGCTGACATATTGGGCAGCTCGTAGTTGGCTCCGAAAGCCTCGCCATTGCTCGTAGCGCCGATACCGCCGGTGATATAATACTTCTTCCCAACTATATTGTCCCAAATTCGGTCAATGGCATTTATGTAGGCAGTGTCGCCTGTAAGGGCTGCCACATCAGCCATACCTGCATACATATATGCTGCACGAACTGCATGACCAACAGCCTCATATTGCTCTATTACCGGCTTGTGAGCCTGCGAATACTCATCAGTGCGCGAGGTATAACCGCGCTTGTCGAGGAAATATTTAGCCTGATCAAGATATTTCTTGTCGCCTGTGACGAGATAAAGCTTTGCAAGAGCCATTTCAGCTATCTGATGACCCGGCACACGGGCCACTTGACCAGGACCATCTCCAATCTCACGACATATGCAGTCAGCATATTTCTTAGCGATATCAAGGAAATTAGTCTTACCGGTTGCCTGATAGTGGGCTATGGCACCCTCCACCATATGACCAAGGTTATAAAACTCGTGTGAAAGATCTTCAACAGCCTCCCAGCGCTTCGAACCAGCCCATTCATGCGGATGCTTGGGGTTCATCGTTCTGGAGGTATATAGATAACCATCCGGTTCCTGAGCAGCAGCGACTATCACGAGCACACTGTCAATATAGTTTTCAAGACGTTTGTCAGGATAAGTCTGAAGAAGATAACTTGCTCCCTCAATAGTCTTATAGACGTCGGTGTCATCAAAAGATAAGCCTCCAACCGTGATTGTATCGGATGGATGGGCAGCCTTTACAAAGTTTTCATAACGGCCCGTTTCCTCGCATTTGCTGAATGCGAGAGGGATTGTCACTTCACGGCTTGCCTTGAGGCGTTGTCCCCAGAAGTCATCGGTCACCTTCACGGAGGTAAATGGCACCGGGTCGATGGGATAGCCGTGATTCTGCTTAGGAGCCTTTGCCGTCATAGGCACGACGAGCGAAGCAAGAAGCGCTGCTGAAATAAGTCTTTTCATGATCTATTTAGTTTAAATTAAAATCTTATAAGAAACTATTTAAATGGAATATATTCGTCAGAGAGTCGGAGGGAGTGGATGTAGCCTGTGAAAGGCCATTCATTTTCAGCATTCCGTCCGAGAGTGACATACTGGACTGACTTGACAAGAAGCTGGATATCTTTTTCGCTTACGAGCTGTCCATTGATGTAGACTTTCTCAATGCGGCCGTCGAAGCAGACATATATATGTTGCCATTCACCTTCATGCCTACGGGCTTCCGCCTCTATCAGTTTCGGGTCAGGACGATTACGACCGGTACCGCTGACGAAATCCTGAGTTACATTAAAGATGTCTTGCCATCCCACGTCTTCATACCATCCATAGTGGTTCATCACACCGCAACGCGGTTCTGTACCGTTGACACCCATGATTTTCTCGAGTTCATCGTGTGAAGTTGTGAAGTCGGCATAACATTCGTTCTCGGCAATTTCCGGATTCAAAATCACTGCTTCAAGTGTATACGGAGCGTTGTCGCGGACAGTCGCAGGCAATGGGAAGGATGATCGGAAGAAGGTATCTCCGTCAAACTTGAAACCCTTCTTACCCTTAATTTCTTCGATGAATGCGGGTTTTTCTATAGCTTCAAAGTAACCATCAATACCTTTGTTGGGAATATACCCTACAGTGTCGCCCACACTGAAAAGATTAGCATCAATGTCTACAAGCACACCCTTGCTTTCACGGTCTGCAACAGCATTTCGGCGTATAGGATTGGTAGTATCAAACCTCTTCTCAGCATCGGTCAAAGCCCAATTGTAGAGACGCACGTCTGCCAACACCAATGATTCATTTTCCGGAGCCGTAATGGTCATGCTTCCGTCAGAGAGAGAAGAGTCAAGTCCAATAGGTTGCCATTCTCCATTGGTATGCTTAAGTGCGGAAGCCGTATATGCCATTTTCTTCGATAAAACCGGGGATTTTAACTCCAATTTAGTACCGGGAGCAAGCACAAGAGCCTCACGACCATCTATACGTTTTGGGGTTGCCACCCCTTTTACAAGAATGAAGCTGCCTCCGAGTTGACCCTGGTTGTTGACCCATTCACGTCCATTCCAATCAGCACCTGTCAGGCCAATCCATTGTTGTGGAGAAGCGGTCTCATATGTATCAAATATCTTGATATTCCACAGCGCTCCATTGAATCCGGCTTTTTCGCCACCGGTGGAAGTAAGACGCACGAAACGAGCCTTTTTATCGCCAAAATCTACCATAGGAGATCCTGCGAGCCTATTGCTGCGCTTATCTGAGAAGATATCCCAGTTCTCTCCATCAAGTGATGTTTCTATCAAATATTGGTAAAATTGCGTGCCATATTCCCATTGTGTTAGGATAGTCTTGACGTTTTCGGGTTTGCCAAGGTCAATCTCTATCCACTCCTGACCCATACCTGAAGGACGCCACAAAGTCCCGTTATTGTCATCTACAGCATACTCCGGCTTAAAATTATCGTCATAATATGAGGAGGCCTTCACCTTCTTTCCAAAGGCAAGATTTTTCTTCGATACAGTCGGATTTGCGAGGTATCCAATTCCGGCATGTGTCGGTTTAATCGGAAGAATTTTACCATTCTTGTCAAATTCCATCTTGTCGATGCAGACCTGTCGGTGAAAGCCTCGGTTGGAATGAGGGTTGTCGTGACGGTGATAGACTATGTAGTAATCATTGCCATCCTGCATCACGCTGTGATGGCCCGGCCCATGCACTGTCCCGTCTGCATTGGTCTCAAGAATACATCCTTGATAGGTATATGGACCGAGGGGATTGTCGGCAGTAGCATACTGCACGCGGTATGTATGGTCGTGGCACGAACCGGATGAATACATAAAATAGTATTTGCCGTTTTTCTTCAGTACAAAAGGAGCCTCGAAAAAATCAGTGACCTCTGTATTTGGTATAAGACGAGTTTCGGTGAACCCCTTCATGTCAGGCGTAAGTTTTCCGGCCCCACATCCGAATCCATCGTAGATTCCCCACGTACCCCAATACATATATATTGAGCCGTCATCGTCTACGAATGTCTGTCCGTCGAGTGTGATTGCGTTTGTCACGAAACGGTCGGGCACGAGCACCGCCTCACTTTCACCCAAGATATTCTGCCATGGCCCACGAGGGGTTTCTCCCACTCCGACATGTATCTGACAAGGCTGGCAATATACATAGTAATATTTGCCGTCGTTTGTATTATGCATCACATCCGGTGCCCAAATCCAATGGGAATCAGGCCAATTCATCGGCATAAGAGTCCAATTCACCATGTCTTTACTTTGCCAAAGTTGGGCAGGACCAAATCCGGCGCCACTGCCATCGGTAGTGGCATATACATAATAGGTATCACCAAACTTCTTTATCGTCGGATCGGCGAAATATCCCGGAATCATCGGATTAAAAATCCCTGGAGTATTATACTGAGCTTCAGTCTTGGCGGCTTGCAGCGGGATAGCGGCTGCCAGGCTCAAAAGTAAGAGTATTATGGGTTTTATTGGGTTCATGATAAAATTTGGTATTGTATTTCATTACTGGTTCTTCTAAATCTGTTGAGATCAAGCCGTATTCCCTATCGGTCCGCGAGCGTTAGCGAGAGAACCTCTGCTACTTTGCCACCTCATGCAGTATTAGAGTTCTTAGCGAGCCCTCTTGCATCTCAGCGTGAGATCTTCAGCGCGAAGCCGCCACCAGGGGCGAGATGGACATTCTTCTTGGTTGCGTTGTTGGCTTTGAATTTCTCTACCTTGTAATCTCTGGCTTGTTTGGCAGCGTTCTCGCCGTCGCGGAAGAGTTCCACTTCATACTCTCCAGATGGCAAGAAGCTAAAGTCAAGCGTATAGTCGCGCGGAGTCCAGTTGGTCTGCCCTGCTACATACCACGCGTCCGGAGCCTCACGAAGCGTCACGATATATTCTCCCATCTTACCGTCTATAACTTCTGTAGAACTGAAGAAAGTAGGAATTTTTACGATGAAATCAGTAGTTTCTTGATTGTCGATATAGTTTGAAGGAGCATCGGCGAGCATAGTAAATGGAGAATCCTGCACGATATAATTTGCTATCTGATGGCACCGCGTGCCTTGGCTCATCGGGGAAGAATAAATAGCTTTCCAATCAGATTTCGATGCATTGAGCATAGCCCCCGGGGTGAAATCAACAGGGCCGGCCATCATGCGGATGTAGGGGAAAGTGACGTCATACTTTGGCATATCTACCGATGGATCGCTCCATTTCATCTCCTCCATTCCAAATACGCTTTCATAATTTACTATATTCGGATAAGTCCTGTTGAGACCTGTCGGAGTGTAAAATCCATGAAGATCGAGCATAAGGCCATGTTTGGCTGCCGCATCTGCTATGCGATAGGTCATTTCGGTGGCGGTCTGGTCATTGCGGTCAAGGAAATCAACCTTGAATCCTTTTATTCCCATTTCCGAGTACTTCTTGCAAGCCTCTTCAAGCTGATCGTCGAGCACATTGAATACTGTCCAAAGCCAAAGCCCTACCCCTTTCTCCTTGGCATAGGCTGTTAGCATCGGAAGATCAATCGCAGGTATAGTAGTCAACATATCCCCACTCTTTGGCTCATACCATCCTTCGTCAAGTATGACGTATTCTATACCATTATTGGCCGCAAAGTCAATGAAATACTTATAAGTGTCGTTGTTTATGCCGGCTTCGAAGTCAACCCCACGCAAGCCCCAATCATTCCACCATTCCCACGCTGATTTTCCAGGCTTAACCCACGACGTATCAGCTACCCGGGAAGGAGATGCAAGCGTATACACGAGATTATTGATCGGCATCTGGCGGTCGTCGGTAGTGACAGCCAAAATCCTCCAGGGAAAAGTTTTCTTTCCCGGAGTCTTTGCAATAAATGATTCTTTTTCAGTGACGTATTCTTGCCGCCTCCAAGGATAATAGTCCGTCTTGGCAGGATATGCCGCAAAGTGGGCTGAAATAGTATTTGAGACGGAGTCTGCAGAAACGAACATACCCGGATAACCTTCCACGTCACTTTCCATCAGAGAAAGCTTAAGCCCGTCACCATAGTCTGCCACAACCGGGAGGAAAGCGAGCAAAGGAGAGGCTGAAGAAGCGGGAGTGACAGAATAGAAATTCTGAAATGCCATAGCCTCAGGATTTTTTTCATTGGTAGAATGCGCCATATATAAGGTAGGGTCTCCGGCAAGTCTATAATTCGCAGTCTCGGAATAGACAATCTGATCTTCCTTATTATCAGTGGAAAACCGATAAGCCACTCCGTCGTCAAACAGACGGAAGGTTATTGTCTGTCCGTTGGAAAGGCGCACATTTAGTTCATTCCATTCAGCGTTTATCTCCGGTGTATGATGGAATGGTGCCAATATCCTTTCCCTTATTCCTTTCTTCAAGGAGCATTTGGTTATCTTAGGATACTTTGTGATGGATTTATTCCCATCTGAATTCAGGGATATCAGAGAAGGGAGAAGCAGGGGGGTCCCTTCTTTTGTCAGCGACATATTGAGACCTTCCATGTCGTCGATATTGATGGAAAGAAGTCCGGAAGGGGATACTGCCTGAATTGTCTTTGCACATGCGTCGACTGGCTCCAGCATGAGAGCCATGGAAGCAGAAAACAATAATATAGGGAAGGTTTTCATGGTGTATAATTTATGTATATAGGTTAGTAAAATTATCACAACGTAAAGTTACAACAAAGACTTGGAATGTCAACCTAAAAACCGTACAAACTTATGCAAATATCGTCTAAAACATACTTTTGCACGATTTTTTGGACGTTTTTTGCCTTAATTTGGACGATTGTGAGGCTTGATATCGTTAAGGAATATTAACTTTGCGCCCATAAAAAACAACCCAACAACTCCACAACCTAACAGACATGAAATACTACCTATCAACCCTGACGATTGCTTCCTGCCTCGCGGTAGCCGCAATTTCTTCATGTGGCAAGACAGAGACCTACGAAGCCCCCGATGCCCCGGTGAAAGAAGTGGCATTTACCCAAGTGCACATTGACGACAATTTCTGGGCTCCAAGAATAGAGACAAACCGCAAGGTATCTATCCCTTCCGCTTTCAAGGAGTGTGAGAAAAACGGTCGTTTCGATAATTTCGCAATAGCCGGTAGACTCAAGAAGGGTGAGCACCGCGGTGATTTCTCTTTCGATGACACCGACCCATATAAGATCATCGAAGGTGCATCCTATTCCCTCGCTGTGGAATACGATCCGAAACTCGACGCGTATCTCGACAGCGTCATCAATCTGATTGCTGCTGCTCAGGAACCGGATGGCTACCTGACCACTTGCGTCACTAATAAGTGCGAACGTCTTTCAGGCTGGTGGGGCACTCACCGCTGGGAAAAGATCAACAGCCACGAACTCTATAACTCCGGCCACCTTTATGAAGCTGCAGTTGCCCATTATCTTGCTACCGGCAAACGCTCGCTTCTTGATGTCGCTATCAAGAATGCCGACCTTGTATGCAATACATTTGGTTACGGTGAAGACCAAATTAAATATCCTTCCGGCCATCCTATCATTGAGATGGCGCTCGCAAAGCTTTATAAAGTGACTGGAGATAAGAAATATCTTGACCAAGCCAAATACTTCGTTGAAGAGACCGGTAGACTTACCAACGGTCGTAAGCCAAGCCCGTACTCCCAAGACCACATGCCGATTCTCGACCAAGATGAGATAGTAGGTCATGCAGTACGCGCCGGCTATCTCTACTCAGGCGTAGCCGACTATGCTGCTCTTGCACAAGACAGCGCATACTTCACTGCCATCAACCGAATTTGGGACAACATGGCCTCAAAGAAACTCTACATCACAGGTGGCATCGGAAGCCGTGCCCAAGGTGAGGGTTTTGGCCCCGAATACGAGCTTAACAACCACACAGCATATTGCGAAACCTGCGCAGCAATCGCCAATGTATATTGGAACCACCGTATGTTCCTCGCTACTGGTGATGCAAAATACGCTGATGTCTACGAACGCGCTCTCTACAATGGTGTACCTTCCGGCGTATCCCTCTCCGGCGACAAGTTCTTCTACGACAATCCGCTCGAAAGTATGGGTCAGCACGAGCGTCAGGAATGGTTTGGTTGCGCTTGCTGCCCCGGCAACGTGACCCGCTTCATGG
>CAYSMP010000124.1:0-12211 GCA_964432215.1 uncultured Sangeribacter sp. | reverse complement strand
AGGGACTCATAACTTTACTATTGATACCATTTCCTCGATAGAAAATGTACTTGGCCAACCTATTCTGCAAGTCGTGGAAGCTTAAATAAGCTTTGGTGTTACCCCTCCGGGGTTGGTTGGGAGGGTGTTAGGGGTCTTCCGGTTTCACCGGGGAGTAACAAAATTGGCAGCCCTCCGGGCTATAGCAGTGTGTGTGAGACTAGAGATGGGTAATGGTCTTGGCTTTAGTTACCTTACACGCGCCTGGACGCACCGGGACGGTGCTGACTACTCTGGAGTTGATTGAAAGGATTTGCAGGTTTCAACAGATTTGCTTATTTTTGCGTTTGGATAAAAAGAGAAGATCAATATGGGAATCATTGACATTGAAAAAATCAAACACTATTTCTCGAGTCAGCCCGTTGTCAAAGCGTGGCTGTTTGGGTCGTTTGCCAGAGGGGAACAGAGGGATGACAGCGATGTCGACATCCTCGTTTCTTTCGATGACAAGGCAAATGTAAGCCTTCTGCGTCATGCAGGTATGCTTTGCGACCTTGAGGATTTGCTTCAACGTCCAGTGGATCTCGTAAATGAGTCATCACTTTATCCAGAGGTAAGAGAAACGGTCAATGATGATAAAATATTGATATATGAGAGAGGCGCTTAGAGATCCTTCCTTATAAAAGCTTATTAAGATTTTACTAAAGGTAATTACTGGGGATTGCTTTCCACGTCCCGTTGGTTTGGAGAGGAGGTCTGGTTACCTTTGGTCGCGCGGAGGAAAGGGAGCATCATTGTAAGATTACTTAAACTCTTGGTAGTGTTCAAACAAGGCTACTGGGCCTAGATGCCATAGCTTGGTTTCTTCTCTTTCGAGATCTTTATAGGTATTGGATCTATAGACAGCTCGGATTGCATCAAGAATTGGCATTCCCAATTTCTTCGAAATCAACATAGAGAGTTGACTCACTTTATATGGCAAGATGAGATATAATTGTTCAGGTGTAATTGCTTTCATTTCTTAACTATATAGTTTGATATATATCTTAAATGAGGTAATGCTTTTTCGGTATGAAATAAATATTGATCGACCAAACGATATGTTTTGAGTTCTTTGATAAGGGTATCCTTGCTGATAATGCCACCCTCAAATAGAGAGAATTGAGTATACACTTTGTCATCGGCTACAGGACCAATGACTACATCATAATGGTGCACATAGGCATCATTCATTCTATTTGCAAGCACAAAGTCAACCCACTCTTCATTAGCACTTTCAAAAATCTTTATATTGAGTAAAGATTTTGCTTTCTCAAGATTGAATATGTATGTGTTCACATATCCCTCTTCTTCATTATTCCTAAGTCGATTCTTAACCCATCTTTCTGCTTGAGACTTGGAAGTAGTCAAATAGAAGCCTTTCCCGAAATCGAGAGTACGAATTGGTTCTCGGATTTCAGGGGTGGGTATTATGTCTGACCCTCCATGATATAAAATCTGATCCATTTCTAATCAATGATTACGTTCTACTATATCATCTAATTCTTCCATCAGCCATTTAGCTCCGTGTTGGTGCATAATATCGTAGAATTCTGCAATATGATCCAGGGCTCCGGCTTTAGATAATATTTCCATGGCTTCTTCACCTGAAATCCCCTTATGATGCTTGTATTGCTCAATAGCAAAGGCTACAAATGCAGGAATAGAGTCATCTCCTGTGTAATCAGAAGCATAAACTTCACTATTTTTATCTTTATTGCTCTGGAGATTATCCATAAATGAGATATTTTGTTTCTTGTAGACAAAGTTACAATTTTATCTTTATATTGACAAACAAATCTTGCTTAATTTCTCATAAGTAAGTAGCTCGCAAAAATTAATGATATGATAAATGCGAGATAATCTTGAGGCAGCTTGGCTGCGGAGAGAAGGAGCTTAGCGAGCTAAGCGACTGAACGACAATGCCAAGATGGCCAAGATTAGCCGTAGTTATCATATCAAGACCCTTGTAGCTACTTTGTTAATATATGTCGTTTAATTTTTGTGAGCTACTTAAACACTCAAATTCATTCTAAGCGAAAGATTAGCCATATAGTTGTATAGGGAGCGTGCTAACTGCTCTATTTGCCGATGGGAAACAAAATGTCGGGTTCTTTGCGCTTGGAGAACATGGCTTTGAAGAGGGTGCCGATTATAGCATATTTCAATCCTTTGTAGTGTCGAGACTCGTGTGGGCATATAGTGATGCAACGACCACATGAAATGCACTTGCCTGCGTCTGTGTTCCAAGGAGCGGATGCTTCGATGGCATCTGCCGGGCACTGCTCTACGCATATTCCACATTTCTTGCAAGTTTTCGGATCCCCAACAGGATGCACTGGTACACCTCCATATACCTTATATGGGCGATTTCCTTTGATCGTAAGTTCAGGAACTGCGTTAGAATCCAACAGTTTCCTCGACTTTCTTCCAAATTCTTTGATTTTATCGATGTCGGAAGCATCCGGACGTGAGGCTCCAACCTTTGGGAATATCGAATGTTGGGCTATGAAAGCAGCCGCTGATACAATCTTAAAACCGTTAGCAGTGAGAATATCTGTCAATTCCAGTAATGCATCATCATAATCTCGATTCCCATATACAACCATCGCAATTGCTTTTGCACCATTCCCTTGTATCCGATGCAATTTCTCAGCTGCCATAGCTGGAATACGACCACCATATACAGGAGTCGCCACAATTGCCACATCGTCTGCAGTTATATCCAATGAAGGGACTTCTCCGTTATCAGTAAGGTTATATCTATCTTCAATTGGCATTCCAATTACGGAAGCAACCGTCTCAATGCATTTGCGCGTAGTGTCAGTAGCACTAAATAATATTTCGTATAATTTTTTCATTATCGTAATCGAAGTTATTCAGCACAAAGTTATAATTTTTTTCCAGATTATACAATAATCCATCACAAGGTCTCCGTATACTTCCATAATAAAAAACTTACCCCGAGTGCGCTGTTATTACGGTAAGCGGGGTAAGTTTTTTATTTTATATTATTTGGCGATTTGTGCAGTGGAGAAGTATTGGTCGCGGATTGGCTTAGAAACCTTGTCGCCTTTGAGTGAAATCTCATCCTGCAGACGAATGTCCTGCGATGAAGCCCCAATCTTAACCACATATTTACCTGGCTCGATATTCCATTGGCGCTTTCCATCGTTGGTGTAGTAGCCGAATTGGTCGGGATAGAAGGTCACTTTGACATTCTTGGTCTCTCCCGGTGCCAACGATACTCTTGCAAAACCCTGAAGCTTTATCGGCCGGATATTTTGATTCTCCTCGCTTGGCGACAGATATACCTGTGCAATCTCATCGGCTTTCATACCGCCTGTATTTTTAACGTCAAAAGAAACTTCAATACCATCTGAGACAGTGGAAGCTTCTTTGTCGACAACAAGATTAGCATACTCAAAAGTAGTGTAACTCTTTCCATATCCAAATTCCCATGCCACACGTGGATCCTTTTCTGCGGAATAGAGATAGCAAAGAGGACCATATACTTCTATATTGGGATAGCTAACCGAAAGTTTTCCTGACGGGGAGATTTTTCCATAAAGTATATCAGCCAAAGCATTACCACCTTCTTCACCGGGATACCAAGCCTGAATGATAGCTGCGCATTTATCTGCAATGCCTGATATCACCTGAGCCCGGCCGCCAAACAATATTAGAACCACCGGTTTGCCGGTTGCAATCAAAGCCTTCACATACTCTTCCTGACGACCCGGGAGGCTGAGTCCCTGACGATCGCGGTTCTCACCGCACAGCATCACATTTTCACCCATCGCTGCTACTATGACATCCGCATCCTTCGCCATGCGGAGTGCCTCAGCTATATCAGCCGTTTCGCCTGATTCCACCTTACGGTGTAAAATCTTGTAATCCCATGCTCGTTCATCGCCTCCTTTGTTATACTTTGTCTCGATAGTATCAGTCCAGTCGCAACCTCGCGAATAAGAAATCTCTATATTCTCAGGTTTGCGCGCTTTCATACCTTCCAGAAGCTTTACTATATGAGGATCATCCACTTCATCCATTCTGAATTTCCAGAAATAGTTCATGCTTGGGAATGAATAGTCGCCACACATAGCCCACATAGAGTTGGCATTCGGACCGGTGACAAATATCTTCTCGTTATCCTTCAGCGGTAGCACCCCATTGTTTTCAAGAAGCACTACCGATTGCGAAGCAATGTCATATGCAGTCTGACGTTCTTCCGGAGTATCAAGTTTGATGTCTTCCTTGCTATAGAAATAAGCATCCTTGTCAAAAAGACCGGCTTCCATCTTGTATCTAAGCACATTCTTGACAGCCTTCTCAAAAGTTTCCTGCGATACGAGACCCTTGTCGATAGCTTCCTGAAGATTAGCGTAGCACGTGCCATTACAGAAATCTACATCAGTACCCCCGTTGATAGCCATTGCGGCTCTCTCGGTGTTATCCTTGCCGGGAAGTTGGTCGATTGCCGTATAATCGCTGACCACCATTCCGTCGAAACCTAAATAATCGCGTAGAATATCGCGCAGAATCCAGTCGTTGGCAGCGCAATTCGTGCCTTTTACGGCATGATAGCCGGGCATTACGGCTTTACTTCCTGCTGTACGGATCATAGCCTCATGCGGCAAGAGTATCTCTTCCATCATTTCCTTTTCGTCGGCATCTCCGCCGCCTCCATATCCGAGGTAATGCTTGGAGCAGGCTCCGACCCCTTTCTTGAGGTCTCCTTGTTGTAGGCCGTTGACGAATGCAACGCCCATTACTGCCGACAGATAGTCGTCCTCTCCATAGGATTCTTCAAGTCGATTGAACGATGGGTCACGGCAAACGTCGACCATTGGCGATAGAGACAAGACTCCACCTATCTGGCGTAAAGCGTTGCCTGTTTGGCGAGTTTTCAGTTCCGCAAGTTCGGGGTTGAAGGAACACGCCTGGCCTATCTGCTGGGGATAGATAGTGGAGCCGAGAGTATTGACACCGGAAAGGACTTCTTCATGAAATAGAGCCGGAATACCGTTGGGGGTATTCTTGATAAGCCAATCTTGCATTTCGGCCACTCGATCACGAAGAGTATTTGGATCAAGAGGTTTTTGGCTGGCGAATTGGCAGAAATGTCCTATTCCATTGGGAATTAGGGAGTCGCATTTAGCATGGTCAAGATTGCCATTTTCGTCTAAAAGATCGTCCATCATACAGCTGCGGAGCTGCATGATACGCTCTTCCTGACTCATCTTGTCGTAGAGTGCATCCACACGTGCATCTACATCATTCACCTTACTGTTGCAGCCACACAAAGCTGCCGTAGCGCACAAAGCCATCACAAATTTCTTCATTTTATTGGTATGTTAGATTTAAGATATTCTATATTTGACAAGTAGGAACATAGGATGTTATGTCGATAATTGGAAGACGACTTCCCTTGCTATTCACTTCTTCTATAAAACCACTGCATTCCTCCGGTGTCAGTTTCTTTCGAATAAATGCATAGTATAAGAAATCAATAGTGGAAAGAAAAGTGATATTATTCTTTTCGCAATATTCTTTTATGTCTTTCAAATTGCTGCTGCCAAGAGCTTCATGATTATCCCTGCAGTATACCATACAAGCACTTTCTCCTTTTCCTAAAAGTTGCTTGTTGCGCAATCTTGCATACTCCAGCCGAGATTCACCTTTTGGGTTAAATTTGACATTGGCAATACGCGATGCGAAGAATTGGAGGGTGTTGTCAATCTGAGTTTTTGTTTTTTTATTGACTGTCACTTCATCATAGACTACATCCAATATCAGATACTGATACTCTGGGAATATATCAAGCAGGAGACTGAATTGTCCTGCTTTGACGAAATGTATGATTACATCCGCATCCAGCACGATTTTAGTCTTCGTTGTCATTTATCCCGATTTTATGTAGCAGTTCGATATAATGGCCTTCTGATATTTTGTCTTCTTCAAATAACTTCCTTGCCTTCTCCCCGAAATCACCTATTACAAGATTTTTATTTCCTGCTTCGTATAAGGTTGTGTCATAGCCGTATTCCCTTGCTGTCTTTTTTACCGGATGCATTTTTAGGGAATCTCGCTCTCTGCGGTCAATGAGTTTTAGATCATAGAGTCGATTGAGCACAGCTGCATAGGAAACTGAGAAATATTGTCCTATACGTAATACAGATGCCAAAGACACGCGACCCTCTAAGAGCTCTTCGTAAGGTATCAATTGTCTTACTCCATCAGATGGCATTAGAAATATTAGGGCAAAAGCGTCCGCGCATTGTTCGATGTCGCTTTTTTTCCCCTCTTGCATACTGTTGTGAGGAATAGGATTGGGGTCAAAGTACAGATGATACAGTTCATGGGCGATCGTGAAATGCTGTCGGCACCTCGGATGGTTTGAATTGACCAGAATAAAACGCTTTTTACCACTTTTTAGACTCATGCCGGAGAATTTTTCAGTCAATGGACGGTATATTGTGAGTACATTCAGTTTTAGTAGCAGGCTTTTGAGATTTACAGGCTCGCTGTCGCTCAAGCCGATTGACTGACGGAATTGAGATACTTGGCTCTCCACGAGATTCAATAATGGCGCTTTCATTTTGCTTCGATTGACTCCATTTTAAGGTAAGATTTCACAATATCCTTGAAATGCATTATTTCAGCTGCATCCTCCGGTGCGATTCCGTCTATTCGGAATGCGGAAGCAAGAATCATGGCATCCTCATTCTCTTCAAATAACGTGGTCATATCACAACCGAAAAAATCGCTCGCTTTTTCTATGACATCGTATGGTACCTCTCTGTCGCCTGATTCATAGTTGCTGTAAGCAGACCTTGTAATTCCTAAAGCTTGGGCTGTCTCTTCCTGAGTGTATCGTGCGGTTTCTCGGAGTTTCTTTAAGTTAATGGCTATGATCTTATCCATATTAGTCATTGTGTCTGTGGCAAAATTGGTAAATTTACTTAATGTAGTAACGTTTTGCCACAGGTGTTTGTTGTGTTGTCATTGGGTTAAATTATTGTCCATTCCCACTGCGTCTTTCCGTTTTATACGGACAAAGTTCCGAATTAAGTAACTCACAATAATTAAACGACATATATTAACCAAGCATCTGCAAGGGTCTTGATATGATAAATGCGAGATAATCATGAGGTATCTTGGCATTTATCGTATCATTAATTTTTGCGAGCTACTTATTTGGAAATAATAAGGTTCTTGAACTATTTTATTTTAGAAAACTTCTCATCTGGTCCTTAAGTTCTTTCATCTCTTTGGGATTGAAGCCATGGCCGGCTCCCGGTATGATATGCAGGCGGGCATCTTTATAGAGCTTCTGAGCCTTTTCTGAGTCTTCGATCGATACAATCTGATCATTGTCTCCTTGCACTATCAGTACCGGTCCTTGATATTTGCCAATAATTTCCAGGGGCTTCATATCATGTATCTCCTCAAAGAAATGTCTTCCCAATTTTACTCCCCATAGATCGGTCACTTCCGGAATATCAGAAAGATTAGGATAGCGGGCTCTCCAGTTGTCGGGAATACACAATGCAGGGAAAACCAATATCAACTTATCTATTTCTTTTCCAAGCTGGGCTGCCGTAAGTGCTGATACAAGTCCTCCTTGACTTTCTCCGAGGAGCACAATTTCCTGATTGGGATCCTGCTGCTTGAAATAATTGACGATAGCCCGAAGATCACTTTGCTCATCCAATATCGACATATTCATAGTGTTGTTGTCGCTTCGGCTGTTTACGGATCCGCAAGGAAAGTCGAATACATAGCATTTATATCCTAACTCTTGCATAAGGTCAAAATAGTTGCGTCCGAAATGATGTGTAGCATTGAACCCGTGAGAGACTATCATGATGCCCTTGCTCTCTCCTTGGGGTGAAAACAGTTCGCCATAGATCTGACGGTCTCCGTTCATTATCCAAAGGGGTTTCATACTTTGGAAATCAATGAAATTTTTTGACCGGATGGTCCAGCCGTCGTATCCCTTTGCTTCACCGTCAAGGAAAATTTCTGAATTGTCATTCTTCCCTTTCAGTTGCCAGTCAAGCCAATCGACGGCAAGGCGCGCATAGTCGCCACCGTATTGTTGGCCGTAGGTGCCTCCATGTCCGGATGCCGGATGGTCGGCAAGTGCTACGGGAACATGGTTTAGTCTCTCGAAGTCCTTTCTTGCATTATGGTAAGCCACATCGTCTGGACCACCGGTGACGTAGAGAATCGGGGTATGTACTTTAGGCAATGACTCTCGCGAAGCCCCTGCCATCTCAATATCACCCATTCCGGCATTCATTATAAGGCAAGTCTTAAGTCTTGGATCTGCTGCGTTTGCCAGCACCTGTGCGCCTCCGCATGAATGTCCGGCTGCCGCTATCTTTAGGGTGTCGATGTTGTTATAGAAATCGCTACCTTTAGTTGAGTTCTGTGTGATAAGCCAGTCTAATCCTCGTTTCAGCTCAGAAGACTCCGAGTGACCGGTCTTGCGGTCGTCACGATTATCCTGCATCTCTCCTATAGCCATCACTATGTAGCCATGTGATGCGATTTCGGTAAGAAAACGTTCATAATCGATGCTGGAATCAAGACAAGCACCGTTGCCCCACAAAAGCACCGGCAATTCTCCCTGACGAGCATGTGCGAGCAAAAGGTCTTGAGGACGGTAGATTACAAAGTCCGGCATCTCCGAGTCTTTGACCGCAATAGCTTTGAACATCCCTGTCCCGCCTCCATCAATTTGTTTTGTCTTGACTGTATCAGCAAATAAACTGAAATAGGAGAGTGCTCCCAATAGAGCGAATAATAGTTTTTTCATGACAGATTTAATATGATTTATCTAATGCAACATTACATCATTTTTATAAGTAGCTAATGAAGATTAATGCATATATAAATGTGAGATATTTTTGAGACAGTCTGGCTGCGGAGTGAAGGAGCTTAGCGAGCTAAGCGACTGAGCGACAATGCCGGAATGGCCAAAAATAGCCACATTTATATATGCAAGATGGTTTCGAGTATAGTTGTACATATATCGTTTAATTTTTGTTAGCTACTTAGATATCAAGTTTGTAAAAAGTTTCATACGGACAAAAATACAAATTATTTCCGAAATTTTCGGAAACAAATCGGATTTATTTCCTGAAATTTCGGAAATTCTATAAAAACTTGCCGATATCGGAAAGTTTTGACTGATTTTGGGTAGGTTTTTATGGATTTATTGCCATCCGAATAGTTTTTCTGGTGGCAAGAATATGAGAGGTAAGGCTCGGAACTATTTAAGCTCAGAAATGGGCTGAGCTTCGAAAGTCGGAAAATGAAAATTATTGGGTGGAATTTTTGTGAATTTGAAAATAATTGCTAATTTTGCCTAAAACTATCTGAAAATAATCCTAATGAACAAGAAAATAATCGCTTCAATCATAATATCTGCGTGTATTCCATTTCTAATGTTTAGTTGCCATAATGATGCTGAACCCGCAGCTGCAACTGAAGTGGTATATGTACCGGTAGCTCCTGATTATACCGATCCTCTGATGTGGCACGTCATTAAAAACAACTCCGACGGAAAGGGTGCCGACGTATTCTACATTCCATCCACATGGGAATTTGATTGGACCACTCCGGATGGAGCAATCTGCCATTATGCAGATCCTTCCCGAGCCGACCACCGTGCTGATATGAGTATTGAAATCGAAGGTGTCGCTGACTACATGGCAGAAGGCAACGACTTCTATTCCCCCTTCTACCGCCACATAACCCTCGACTCTTGGGCTACCCTCAACGAAGACACAATCTCACGCCGCTACAATGACGTAGCTTTCCAAGATGTTAAAACAGCCTTCGACTTATATATGAGGCAGTACAATGAAGGGCGTCCGTTCATTCTCGCAGGATTCAGCCAAGGCGGTAAGTCTGTTGTAGAATTGCTAAAGACTCTCGATGAAAACACCCGCAGCCGACTGGTGGCGGCATACGTAATTGGCTATAAAGTGACTCCCGACGATATCGCATCCTACCCATTCATTAAGGCAGCATCCGGCTCCATTGATACAGGAACGGTAATCTGCTATAATTCAGTATCAGACGTAAAATACACAAAACCGGTAGTCGCGGCTCCTAACGTTATGTGTATAAACCCTGTAAATTGGAAGACTGACGCCACCCCTGCAATTCTCGACGACTCTATAACTGTCACTCTTGATCCTCGTGCGAAAGTGCTTGTAGTAGAAGGATATGATGGAAGCTCACTCCCCAATATCCTTGATATTCTCAATACGGGCGACTATCACGGGGCTGAGCCTTGGCTCTATAGCGAGTGTCTTCGGAAGAATTTTCGTCAACGCATTGATGCTTGGAGAAGAAAATACTAAGAGTCAAGAACTAAGAGTTAATGGTTAAGGGTAAATAAACTTCAATAAAAAAAGGATACACGGCAAGGTGCATCCTTTACAAAAATTTTCTATAAATCATCTATATTGCGCAACTCTCGTTACGCGCCACGCAAAACGCACACCGTTAGAAGGTGACTGCAAACTGGCATTGCAGACGGTTGGCGTGGAGGCCATTGCCGTTGAAGTCTTTGCGGTGACCGTAATCGTATTCGATGCCGGCTGAGACAAACTTATTGATGTTGTAGATGACGTTGGCTGCAACATAGTCGCCATAACGATATTGACTATCGGAAACTACTGCATCATCAGGAAGCCAGTTTACGAGGTGACTGTAAGTCAAGTTGGTAGACACTTTCGGAGAGAACGCATAGTTAAGACCACCGGTCACGCCTAATGTCTTCACTGTCTCCATCTTTCCAGGTTTTGAAGTGGCAACTACGTCAAGTCCAAGCCCATTGTCATCCTGAAGATAAGTGCCTATTCCTCGGCCATATGCTGCATTGAAATTAACACCAAGATTACCCACAACTTTCGTCATACCGGAAAGCTGAACACCTCCACCTACAGCAGCCTTGTTGGTTGCTTCGGTAAGATTGCGGTATTGCATCGGACGGACAAGTCCTGAAAGACGCACATGTGACGCGCCTCCATCCCATGCATACTGCAGATAGAGTGGCACGGCAGGAATACGCTGGTTTATCTTCTCAGTTGTGGAGCTGTAAGTCATAGATGCTGTCGGCGCATCAATACCGATTGCTCCGGAAAAATGCTTCGTAAAGTTCTGTTCCCAGTAAGCCGTGAAGAGTCCTAAGAAGGGATATCCGTTAGGACCTTCATAGTCAATTGTCATTGGCTCTGCTGCTCCATCAGTAAACAAACTGGTAGTGTGACCGACAGTCAAACCACGATATTTTGCATAGAAGTGCTTTAATTTGAATCCATCATGATCTCCCATGAACGTACCTTTGAAGAAGATGCCGATTTGATTGTCAGAGCCTGGCATTGCCACAAAGTTCATGTAGAGTGATGATGTCTGCCATCCGAATTGGGTATTACTTCTGTTGCCAGGAGTGGAAGGGGTAAGGGATGAAGGGGTAAAGAGAGTTGCTGATGGATTATTGTCGCCCCAAGTGAAGACTCCTTCACCCAAGAACTGTCCACCTATACCGACATAAAAATCTTTATTTTTGCCTACGATGGCAAATCGAGGAAGACCATTATCATTTGGAGACTTCGGAGCATTGCTCTTCATGGTTTTCTCGACATCATCGGGATTTGCATTTTCATTGTGGATAAGGGTTGTCACACCTGACTCCATATGTCGGTTGTCACGCTGGGCAGAAGCATTGAATGCACCTGCTACAGATAACAGCAAGCTTGCTGCCAGAATATGTTGTGTTTTCATAAGAGTTATTTTTAAATTTCTATAATTAGACGCGCAGTGACGCATGCGGAGCATGCTCTATTACTAAGTTTGACTCTGTAAAAAGCTAACTAAAGATTAAGATTGAGCATTATGAATTATGCATTATATCAGGCGTCTTGTGCGCTGACTGAGAATGCGAATTTCTTACGCATTACAAAAGTAATCACTGCATAGACGATCAGCAGAATAAAGCTGATGAGGAATGCGAATGTTCCGCCTGCTGCTACATGGAAGATATCGCGGAGCAGACCGATAAGGAATGGGGAAACCACGATCGCCAGGTAGTTGGCAGTCAATACAAACGAGAGTGCCATTGTAGCTTTTTTCTCGTTGTCGACACACTGAGCAGCCTTGTCGTAGATAA
>CAYSMP010000123.1:0-12308 GCA_964432215.1 uncultured Sangeribacter sp. | reverse complement strand
TAATGTTGCCATTCTGAAATTATACTGTAAGTAGTTGATTAATACAAAACAAACCCTCCCGGATGCAACCATCCGGAAGCAATCAGCACTCAAGAGTGCCGATTTATCTTGCAAAGTTAGAAAAAAAAACGCTGATTTGCAAATAATAATTGAATAATAATTTAGAATTGAGAATTTTGAATTTTGAATGGGGAATTGAGAGTGGGGAGTCAACTTTTATTAAAGTTTATTGTATTACTATTACGAATACCATGAATAACATGCTGGAATTCTATAAAAACACAAAATACCATTAAAAACGTTAAATCGATTCTTCAAACTATATTTGAACGGGTATGAAAAAGACACTGCTAAGTATAATCGCTACAGCTACAGCGGCAAGTGCACTTGCACAAGGGGCGGTCTCCCTGGACAGCTGCCGCCATATGGCTTTACACAACAACAAAGCCATCCGGATAGCTGAAGAGAACATCAGAGGCGCAGGCTACCTGCGCGACGCGGCCAAAGCCGCATATCTCCCAGGCATAGATTTCTCGGGAGGATATATGCACAATCAGAACCAAATCGCACTTCTCGGGGAAGATGCCAAGCTCCCTACCATGAGTTTCGATCCGAAAACCATGAAGTATGAGTACAACTTGGTGACGGGACCAGACGGGAAACCAGTGATGAATCCGGCCAACGGCCAGCCTATACCCAGCGAAGTGGCAGTGATCCCAAAGGAAGCGATGAAATTCGACACACGCAACGTATTCTTCGGCGCTTTCACTTTGACCCAACCAATATATTTAGGAGGATCTATCAGAGCACTCAACGAGATAGCCAAACACGGCGAAAGTATAGCACGTTCGCTCAAGGACCAGGCCGAGCAAGACGTGCTGCTCAATGTAGATGAAGCTTACTGGCAGGTGGTCTCACTTGTAGAGAAGAGAAATCTTGCCCAAAGTTTCGTAAATCTCGTAGATTCACTGCGCCAAAGCGTAATCGATATGAAAGAGGAGGGAGTGGCCACACGCTCGGACGTGCTCAACGTAGAAGTCAAATATAATGAGGCCTGCATCATGCTCACCAAAGTAGACAACGGATTGTCGCTCTCACGCATGGCCTTGGCACAGATATGCGGTCTGCCGGTAGACACCCCAATGACACTCTCAGATGAGGCCTCCGAAAATCTTGAGGCAGACATGACAATACCAAGCACCAATATGCAAGACGTCTACGCCCGGAGATCAGACCTCGACGTGCTCCGCAAGGGAATAGACCTCATGAAAAGCAAGGAAAATCTCTCTCTATCATCGATGCTTCCGAAAGTAGCGGCCTTCGGTGCATACTCCTTCTCTAACCCTAATGTGATAGATGGATTTGAAAAGAAATTTGGAGGAGGATTCTCTGTAGGGGCGATGCTGACAGTGCCACTTTGGCACTGGGGAGGCAATTACAACAAATATCGTGCAGCAAAATCACAGACAGCGGCCCAGAAGCTTCTGCTTGAAGATATGGAAGAGAAAGTAAGCCTCCAGGTGAGCCAAGCCCAGTATAGCTACAACGAAGCCTTTAAGACTTATGACATGACCCGCAACAACATGAAGAGTGCGCAGGAAAACCTTCAGAACGCACAGTATGCATTCAAGGAAGGAGTATTGACCACCGACGACGTATTGGCAGCGCAGACAGCATGGCTGCAGGCAAAATCGGAAGTCATCGACGCGCAGATTGGAATCAGGCTTTGCCATACGTACCTGAGCAAAGTGACGGGGACACTGAAATAATTTTGAATTTTGAATTTGGAATTAAATCTTATAAATCTTATAAATCAGATAAATCTTATTAAAATTAGCCTTATGGAACAGCATACAAACTACAATCCGGCGCAACCAGACCCCACTGAGGTAAGCGCAAAAGAAAAGTCACTGATTTTCACTATCGTCGTAGTGCTTCTCATCATAGCAGCTATGGCAGTGGTAGGATTCATCTTCATCAAGCCCGCTCCTGACACTATACAGGGCATGGGAGAATCTACAGAAGTGAGGATCTCGGGGAAACTTCCGGGACGCGTCACAAAGCTCTATGTAGAAGAAGGACAGCGAGTAAAGACCGGCGACACGCTGGTGCATATCCACTCCTCTCTCGTAGAGGCGCGCCTCGCACAGGCGGAAGCGATGGAAGATGCATCAAAAGCCACCAACCGCAAAGTAGATGCCGGCACACGCAAGCAGATAGTCAATTCAGCTCGCGACGTGATGAACCAGGCTGCCGCAGCTACTGGAATCGCAAAGAAGACCTACGAGAGAATGCAAAATCTTTTCGTAAAGGGAGTAGTCAGCGAGCAGAAGCGCGACGAGGCTAAAGCAGCCTATGACGCAGCCAAGGCCGGCGAAGCAGCGGCCCGCAGCCAGTATGAGCTTGCCCTTGCAGGGCCACAGGCCGAAGACAAGGCTGCCGCCGAGTCGATGGTAAAGGTAGCTCAGGGAGGAGTGAATGAAGTAGGCGCCCTGCTTGAAGATCAGTATCTGCTCGCACCGGCCGACGGCGTGATCACTGTGGTCTATCCCAACGTCAGTGAGCTTGTGGCTACAGGCGCTCCTATCATGAACCTTCAGAAAGACGACGACCACGCAGTCTTCAACGTACGCGAGACACTGCTGAAAGACATCACAGAAGGCACCAAGATCCGCGTGAAGATTCCAGCCCTCGACAAGGAAGAGGTGATGACTGTATTTTATATCCGCGACCTCGGCACGTATGCCAACTGGCAGGCTACCAAATCGACTGGCGACTATGATGCCCGCACCTTCCAAGTAAAGGCAAAACCTGCAAAGAAAATAGAGAATTTCCGTCCGGGAATGAGCGTGGTCTATCTGGGAGTTGAAAGATAGTTTAATAGTTTAATGGGTTTAATAGTTTAACGGGGTAGAGAGGTTTAGTATTTATTCATTGAGCCGTGATATTTAAGCTTTTAAACCTTTAAACAAATAAACTAAAAAACATAAAGATATGAGTGGATTCAAGCAAATATTCAAGAGGTCGGTGGTTCAGCTGACCGGGCGCCCGATCTATTGGGTAGCGATGTTTGTGCTCCCCCTCTTTCTGATGCTGATGCTCACCAATATGATGGAGTCGGGACTGCCGGACAAGGTGCCCGCTGCCATCGTCGATAAGGACGGAACTGCCATTTCGAGGGAAATCACCCAGAACTTGGGGTCTCTGCAGATGGTTGACCTCGTAGATCAAAGCAACTCCTACACGGAGGCCCGCCATAAGATGCAGGAAGGTAAAATCTTTGGTTTCTTTATGATTCCGGAGAACTTCGAGCAAGACCTTCTCTCGGGAAAGGGACCGACGATCACCTTCTATACCAATATGACCTACTTCGTCCCTGCATCGCTTCTCTTCAAGAGCTTCAAGACAACGGCATTGATGTCTAAAGCGGGAATCATGCTCAATGTAGCGCAGACCGCGGGCCTATCGCCCGATGAGGTAGTGCCTATGATGCAGCCGGTCAATATAGTGAGCCGAGGACTCGGGAATCCGGGACTGAACTATGCCATCTACCTTTGCAACTCGTTTGTGCCCTGTGTCTTCCAGCTGATGATCATGCTGATGGTATGTTTCTCACTTGGCGAAGAAATCAAGTATGGCACTTCGCCGAAGCTGATGCAGATGGCCCACGGCAATATCTATGAGGCAATAGCAGCAAAATTGCTTCCTCAGACAATAGGGTGGTGGGTGATGATAATCTTCATGCAGTCGTGGCTCTACTTCTGGGAGGGTTATCCGATGCACGGCAGCTGGTGGTGGTTTACCGTTTCAGAGTTGATGTATGTAGTGGCATGCCAGGGAATGGCAGTGTTCTTCTTCGGAGTGCTTCCGAATCTGAGGTTCAGCCTCTCGGTGTGCTCTCTGATGGGTATCCTCTCCTTCTCGCTTGCGGCCTTCTCCTTCCCGGTGGAAAGCATGTATGGCGGCATCGCGATCTTCAGCTGGATGATGCCTATCCGCTACAACTTCCTAATCTACATTGACCAGGCACTGAATGGCATCGATATATGGTATTCACGCTGGTGGTATGTGGCCTACATAGTCTTCATGCTGCTGCCGCTGACACTGATGTGGAAGATAAAGAAGGAATTTGAGAGACCGGTTTACATACCGTAATATCAATGCATTATGAATTATTAGAAAGATGGGAATATTTATAAAATCATATATAAAGGAGCTGAAGCTGATGACTCACGACATCGGCATCATCCTCTTCCTGGCATTCCTGCCGCTCGCCTACCCCATCATCTACTCTCTGATCTATAATCCGGAGCAGGTGAGAGATGTGAGGATGGTGGTGGTAGACCACGACCGCTCGGCGCTCTCGCGTGAGCTGGTGCGTAACCTCGACGCTACGCAGGAGATACGCATCATCGGCTATGCGGCCGATCTTGGAGAAGGAAAGCATGCCATGAACAGCCACAAGTGTTACGGCATCCTTGAGATCCCTGAAGGTTTCGAAAAGAAAGTGGGGCGTGGGGAGTCCTCCCCTGCCGTGCTCTATTCGGAAATGAGTCTTCTGCTCCGCTACCGTGGATTTCTTGTGGCCACCACCAATGTGGCACAAGCCATGGGAAGCGAGATATTGACCGAGAAAATAAGTGAGAGTGCGCCGTTGGCAGAGACACTCGTCACTGGAGATCCGCTTGGAGTGCAGAATGTGACAATGGGTAATCTTGAGTCAGGTTTTGACTCGTTTATCATGCCGGGTGTATTAGTACTGATCCTTCAGCAATGTCTTATCCTTGCGATAGGCATGACGGGAGGAGCAAAGAGAGAAAAACCTTGGCTATATGCTGATATAGACAAAGCGACTGCTGGAGGGACCTTCAAGTCGTTGGCAGGTTCGACACTTGCATATCTGACAGTGATTCTGGTGCCATGTATCTATATGCTTCATTATGTGCCGATGATGTTTAGGTTCCCTATGGCGGGAAATCCATGGGAAATACAGGTGTTTATCCTTCCAATGGTGATCGGATCAATTGCTTTGGGTATGATCTTCCAGGCTGCCTGCCGGGAAAGGGAATCGGTGTTTGTGCTTTGGGTAGTCACTTCGGTTGCATTCCTGTTCTTGTCTGGCCTGACATGGCCGAGATATGCTATGGCACCGTTCTGGCACACGCTTTCCGATCTTGTTCCTGCTACGTTTGGCGTAGAGGGATTCATCCGGATGAATACCAATGGGGCGACTCTAGCACAGGTGAGCAGCGACTATATAGCGCTTTGGATTCAGGCAGTAGGATATTCAATTATTGCCTTCCTTGTGCAGAGATTCTATGTGATGCCAACTCGCATCAAGGCATTGAAGCAGCCGGGACGGGTGGCGATACCTTGAACCTCACATAAAGACGCAATAAACATAATATTTATTAAAGAGCGAGTCGGTAGTTCCGACTCGCTCTTTTGCATATCCTGATAAACCACGAGGTCGGGATCCGGCCTCATGGTTTGGCTCTGTTTCAGAGCTTGAAGTCGTAGGAGAGTGAGAGGGTAAATGTGCGTGGCATCGCCATGTCGTAAATGGTCTTGCAGAGGCCGAGCTGATATGAGGCACGGAGCCTAACACTGTTGAAACGGACATGGACTCCAAACAAGCATCCTGCGTCTATTCGATCCGACCCCTTTATCATGACATTTTCCCTGCGATCGCTGTCAGGGATTGCTACAGTGAAGAGTGAATCGTCGAACACCGATCCCGCAGATCCTTCTCCGTTGGTACATCGGAAAAATGAACTTCCTCTTCCGAGACCCGAAGCTACGTATCCTCCTGCCTCGACTCCGATACCCCACTTTGAGCAGAAAGGGATTTCATATCCAATGGTAATAGGAAGAGTAAGGCAGTCGATGGTCTTGAGATGTATGTCCTGCACATAGGGCAGTCTCTGATTGTCGTCGATGCCATAGATATGGGTTCCTCCGCGGTAACTGTAGTAGAGTCCGGACCGGAGGAAGAGGTTGTTGCTGAACGTATATGAAACTGTTGCACCGATCCGTACGCCGTTACCGGAATGGGTCGCGACATCCGCGTACTTGCTGCCGCTTATGTGATGTTGAGACCGTTCGTAGCCTATTTCGGGACCCACAGTGAAGTACTGCGCTGATGCTGGGAATCCAATCATCATGGCGAGTCCTGCCCCAATTATCTTTGATTTATTCATACTTGTGGTCTTTAAGTTTGAACTGCGACTATTATTATTTTGAACGGGACAAAGTTAATAGTATTTTGAATACGAAACAAGCGAAAAGGGGGCTGATTTTTCTAACACTTCATTTTTATATTTTTGATTATCAATTATTTATACTGGCATAGACTATAAAAAATCTATCAGTTGCAAAGGCGTTGAGAATCAATAGGTTAGAATAGTAAAAAAAGGTTGGTGTTAGACTTAGAATCAGGTATTTCTTATGTAAACGAATTACCTTTGGGCTGTGCGTGGCGGCTGTAAGCCGCCGTTACATGTCTACGCAGTAGTTAGATTTTATTTCAGCTTTTGGAGGAAGAGGGATTTGTCGGGGGCTTCGGAGGCTTCGATACGTTTTATCAGACGGGACTTTTTTACGTAGAAGTAATCATACTTTATGCCGATGAACATACAGACGGCGCGGACGGAGAAGCCGGCGAAAAGCAGGGCCAGGAATTTTACATCAGATTCCTTTAGGAATTGGCATTGGGTCCTGAGATTGGTGATGATTCCACCCATATAGGAATCAACAGAAGCGACTATCTCAGCAAGCCCCTTCTTGGAGACAATCTTCTTAAGTTCCTTCTCAATATTATTGACAAGGTCTTTTGAACTGAGTTCAGAATTACCAAGCCCAAAATACTGGTCGCAAAGAGTATCGAGAGTAGCCCATTTATCCTTGAAAAGTTTCTCCACAATCTTATTGTGCTCTAACTCAAGGCGACTCCTTGCGCTCTGAAGCGATTGAATCTCGCTGACCATTGAATCGTTTTTATTTTCCATTTCCTTCACCAACTGCTCAAGAGAATCCTTATCCCGCGAAACCTGATCGGCGGAAGACTTAAGTGATAGGAATGCTTCGAGCTGGGCCTGCATCTCAGCCTTACGTGCCTTTAGTTTCATGCAAAAGAACATTGTTCCAAAGATCATCAATAACAGGAAGCCTACAATCGACCCGTATAATATCCATTTCAGTAGTTGCGACTTACTTTCATGCCGTAAAGACATTTCATTATAGAAATCACGTTGCGCACCAGTTACGGACTCTTGAAGTATCTCATAAGCTACTTCATTCTGATAGAAGAGTATCGAATCTACTAATGAAACTGCAAGTCGAAGGTCACCAATAGACTTCGCATTTTCATAACGTGCATACAATATATGAACCTTGTCTTCAATAGAATAGGCAAGCGATCCAATAATAGCAAGATTTTCTTTAACATTTTCCGTTTTATCCATGGCGCTATATACCTGGCTTTGGAGAATTGCAGCTTCAAGGAGCTCCAAATCACTCATATCATTCGAAAAGAAATCAAATCCTTCTAATTCAGACTCCGAAATCCTTCCAGTTTGCGTCATTGCATTCACAAGTGGCAACTTAATATAATCAAGTAAAAGAGTATCAACAGGCTCTTGCTTTAAGGTCCAATTTTTCAGACTATCGAGCAAAACATAAGCCTTGTCGGCATATCCATTGGCGACATATATTCTCGCCAACTGTCCGAGAGCAAATCTTTCATTCCGCATTCTATCCACATTACCGTAAAAGACAACTGCCTCCTGTGCATATTTTTCTGCCTCGTCGTAATTATATGCAAAGAAAAATAGATCAGACATTCTTTCGGCGGCTTTAGCATGCCAGTAGTCGTTGGAGAGGCGTTTGGACTCCTCGTAGGCAGTAAGGTAGTAGCGCATGGCTTCACGGTACTTTTCCCGGTTAAAGAAGACTTCGCCGGTGTAGAAGTTGGAGCGTATGCCGCGGTCTCCACGTGAATCAGCACCATACTTCGCGTAGGCGATGCTGATGAGGGAATCGGAAGTGAGTGGGACATCGGTCTTTACCTGCGCCTGGGTATAGAGTAGAGCATAGTAAGGGATCTCACTCCCTTTGAGGGAATGACGATCGATGGCTTTCAGCATATGCATGGCGCTATCAGGATACGCCTCCATCACCGAGTCGGCAAGGTCAAGTTTTCTGCCGGTTTCTGTCTTGCAACTTGAAAGGAGTAAGATAACTATTGCAAAGAGAAAATATCTTGTTGACATATTATTTCAGTCATGATCATTGGCGGAGTTACCACTGGCTGGATGAAGACGGGCCGAGAAATTGCAGGCAGATGAGAAGCTACATCATAGAGAGAGATTCCGGCTGCTCTTTTTCCATACTGCAAAATTACGGAATTTTGTAGACATTGCCAAATTTGATTTGAGGACGATGATGCAGACTACGATTTTAACTGGATGTGATGCTACATATAAAAAGAGACCATCTAAACTTGTTAGATAGTCTCTTGGCTCTGTTTCAGAGCTTGAAGTCGTAGGAGAGTGAGAGGGTAAGTTACCTTTGGGCTGTGCGTTGCGACTGTAAGCCGCCGTTACATGGCTACGCAGTAGTTAGATTTTATTTCAGCTTTTGGAGGAAGAGGGATTTGTCGGGGGCTTCGGAGGCTTCGATACGTTTTATCAGACGGGACTTTTTTACGTAGAAGTAATCATACTTTATGCCGATGAACATACAGACGGCGCGGACGGAGAAGCCGGCGAAAAGCAGGGCCAGGAATTTTACATCAGATTCCTTTAGGAATTGGCATTGGGTCCTGAGATTGGTGATGATTCCACCCATATAGGAATCAACAGAAGCGACTATCTCAGCAAGCCCCTTCTTGGAGACAATCTTCTTAAGTTCCTTCTCAATATTATTGACAAGGTCTTTTGAACTGAGTTCAGAATTACCAAGCCCAAAATACTGGTCGCAAAGAGTATCGAGAGTAGCCCATTTATCCTTGAAAAGTTTCTCCACAATCTTATTGTGCTCTAACTCAAGGCGACTCCTTGCGCTCTGAAGCGATTGAATCTCGCTGACCATTGAATCGTTTTTATTTTCCATTTCCTTCACCAACTGCTCAAGAGAATCCTTATCCCGCGAAACCTGATCGGCGGAAGACTTAAGTGATAGGAATGCTTCGAGCTGAGCTTTTGACTCTGCCTCCTGAGTCCTTATCCTCAAGATAAAAAACACTGTACAAAAAATCAGCAATAATAAAGATACTCCAACCGATCCATATAAAGTCAACTTCAACAGCCGTGATCTGTTTTCATGACGTAATGACATCTCCGAATAGAAGTCACGCTGCACTCCTGTGATTGACTCCTGGATAATGGCTTCAGTCACTACATTCTGATAATACAACATGGAATCCACTAAAGACAGTGCAACCGAATTGTCATCGGAAGCTTTTGCATTCTGGTAACGCGCATATAGTATATGAACCATGTCTTCATCAGAACGTACATGAGCTTCAGCACCTTTAAGGATATCCTTAACTTCTTCAGGTCTATCCATGACATCATATACCTCACTTTGGAGAATTGCAGCATCAAGTTTCTCCTGACCAGACATGGTATTAGAAAAAAAGTCAATACTGTCCAATTCAACATCCAGAATCCTTCCGGTCTGCATCATTGCATCAACTAACGGCAACTTAAGGTATTCAATGAATGCTGTATCAACAGTATGTTGCTTTAAACTTAAAGTCTTAAGACTATCAAGTAATACATAGGCTCTATCAGCATTGCCATCGTTTACATATATTCTTGCCAATTGTCCGAGTGCAAACCTATTATTCCTCATTCTATCTGCACATTTATAGCAAGTTGCCGCCTCAAGAACGTATTTAGCAGCCTCGTCATAATTATAGACATAAAAGAATATATTTGAGATTCTTTCGGCGGCTTTAGCATGCCAGTAGTCGTTGGAGAGGCGTTTGGACTCCTCGTAGGCAGTAAGGTAGTAGCGCATGGCTTCACGGTACTTTTCCCGGTTAAAGAAGACTTCGCCGGTGTAGAAGTTGGAGCGTATGCCGCGGTCTCCACGTGAATCAGCACCATACTTCGCGTAGGCGATGCTGATGAGGGAATCGGAAGTGAGTGGGACATCGGTCTTTACCTGCGCCTGGGTATAGAGTAGAGCATAGTAAGGGATCTCACTCCCTTTGAGGGAATGACGATCGATGGCTTTCAGCATATGCATGGCGCTATCAGGATACGCCTCCATCACCGAGTCGGCAAGGTCAAGTTTTCTGCCGGTTTCTGTCTTGCAACTTGAAAGGAGTAGAATAACTATTCCAAAGAGAAAATATCTTAGTGGCATAATGAAGTTGTTTCGACTTATTTACGAATACAAAATTAATTAAAAATTATGAAAATTAAGATTCTTTTTATTAATCTTCCGCCATCTTTCCGACATATTTCCCTTCATTCATCAGTCACGATGCCCGCATCGCTCCTTCTTCATGAAGAAAAATCTGCTCGGAAATCTGACGAAATCTTAATAAAAAAATAAGTCGAAACAACTTCATTATTTCAGTCATGATCATTGGCGGAGTTACCACTGGCTGGATGAAGACGGGCCGAGAAATTGCAGGCAGATGAGAAGCTACATCATAGAGAGAGATTCCGGCTGCTCTTTTTCCATACTGCAAAATTACGGAATTTTGTAGACATTGCCAAATTTGATTTGAGGACGATGATGCAGACTACGATTTTAACTGGATGTGATGCTACATATAAAAAGAGACCATCTAAACTTGTTAGATAGTCTCTTGGCTCTGTTTCAGAGCTTGAAGTCGTAGGAGAGTGAGAGGGTAAGTTACCTTTGGGCTGTGCGTTGCGACTGTAAGCCGCCGTTACATGGCTACGCAGTAGTTAGATTTTATTTCAGCTTTTGGAGGAAGAGGGATTTGTCGGGGGCTTCGGAGGCTTCGATACGTTTTATCAGACGGGACTTTTTTACGTAGAAGTAATCATACTTTATGCCGATGAACATACAGACGGCGCGGACGGAGAAGCCGGCGAAAAGCAGGGCCAGGAATTTTACATCAGATTCCTTTAGGAATTGGCATTGGGTCCTGAGATTGGTGATGATTCCACCCATATAGGAATCAACAGAAGCGACTATCTCAGCAAGCCCCTTCTTGGAGACAATCTTCTTAAGTTCCTTCTCAATATTATTGACAAGGTCTTTTGAACTGAGTTCAGAATTACCAAGCCCAAAATACTGGTCGCAAAGAGTATCGAGAGTAGCCCATTTATCCTTGAAAAGTTTCTCCACAATCTTATTGTGCTCTAACTCAAGGCGACTCCTTGCGCTCTGAAGCGATTGAATCTCGCTGACCATTGAATCGTTTTTATTTTCCATTTCCTTCACCAACTGCTCAAGAGAATCCTTATCCCGCGAAACCTGATCGGCGGAAGACTTAAGTGATAGGAATGCTTCGAGCTGGGCCTGCATCTCAGCCTTACGTGCCTTTAGTTTCATGCAAAAGAACATTGTTCCAAAGATCATCAATAACAGGAAGCCTACAATCGACCCGTATAATATCCATTTCAGTAGTTGCGACTTACTTTCATGCCGTAAAGACATTTCATTATAGAAATCACGTTGCGCACCAGTTACGGACTCTTGAAGTATCTCATAAGCTACTTCATTCTGATAGAAGAGTATCGAATCTACTAATGAAACTGCAAGTCGAAGGTCACCAATAGACTTCGCATTTTCATAACGTGCATACAATATATGAACCTTGTCTTCAATAGAATAGGCAAGCGATCCAATAATAGCAAGATTTTCTTTAACATTTTCCGTTTTATCCATGGCGCTATATACCTGGCTTTGGAGAATTGCAGCTTCAAGGAGCTCCAAATCACTCATATCATTCGAAAAGAAATCAAATCCTTCTAATTCAGACTCCGAAATCCTTCCAGTTTGCGTCATTGCATTCACAAGTGGCAACTTAATATAATCAAGTAAAAGAGTATCAACAGGCTCTTGCTTTAAGGTCCAATTTTTCAGACTATCGAGCAAAACATAAGCCTTGTCGGCATATCCATTGGCGACATATATTCTCGCCAACTGTCCGAGAGCAAATCTTTCATTCCGCATTCTATCCACATTACCGTAAAAGACAACTGCCTCCTGTGCATATTTTTCTGCCTCGTCGTAATTATATGCAAAGAAAAATAGATCAGACATTCTTTCGGCGGCTTTAGCATGCCAGTAGTCGTTGGAGAGGCGTTTGGACTCCT
>CAYSMP010000122.1:0-12389 GCA_964432215.1 uncultured Sangeribacter sp. | reverse complement strand
TAGCCCGGTCGAAAGACTGGGCTACTCTTGAATTGGAGTATGCCAAACTGACGGCAGCTGAGAAGATAACCGTACTTGCTGGAGCGGCTGTCGCAGGTGCTGTCTGTCTGCTTCTCGGAATTGCCGCTTTGATACTCTTTGGAATAAGTCTGGCCTACGTATTTTTGCTTTTCATGGCACCGGCTCTGGCCTTTTTGGCCTCTGGCGGCGTCATGCTTTTGCTGATGGCCGTGGTCTATTTCTTCAAGGAACAGTTGATAATGAACCCGATCGCAAAGATGCTCACCAGGGTGCTATTGAAACCATAGGATGAAACAAGATATGGAAGAAATCAAGCGACAAAATAGCGACAAGGTCGTGAAGCCAATTGAGGATCCTTTGCAGTTCAATGGTTTTACTCTTGATGAGATACGCCACCACCGTGCACTCTTGGCAGTAAGGAAGGAGTTTGCCAAGGCCAAAATTATGGAGGACGTTGACAAACTTAAGGATAGAAATCCTTTTGCACCTGACGGTTCGCTAAAAGCCGCCTCGCGCCTTGGCAACGTGCCGATGAAAATCATCCGTGGTCTTAATTATACAGACTACATAATGATGGGAATTTCGGCATTTGGTACTGTCAGAAAAGTACTCTCCATGTTCAAAAAGAAGAAGAAATGAATTATTATAAAGTTCGCTTCGAATGCACTCCCTGCACTGAAGATATCACAGATCTCTTGGCCGCTTTTCTTGCTGATCTTGGATTTGAAAGTTTTGAACCGGACGGGTCTGGGCTTACAGCTTATGTGCAAGCTTCTGAATTTTCGGAAGATCAAATTGATGCAGTGCTCGAAGATTTTCCAATGGATACTGCTATCAGCTTCACTTCTGAGTTTGTGAAGAGTCAGAACTGGAACGAGGAGTGGGAGAAACATTATTTTCAACCGATCGTAATTGCAGGTGAATGTGTAGTACATTCCTCATTTCATAAAGACATTCCGACGGCAAAATATGATATTCTGATTGATCCGAAGATGGCTTTTGGCACGGGACATCACGCCACCACATCTCAGATGATGCGTTATATTCTTGATTTAAAGGATATAATAGGAAAGTCTGTCATAGATATGGGTACCGGGACAGGAATTCTTGCCATTCTTTGTAAGATGCGTGGAGCTGGGAATGTGGTCGGGATAGAAATTGATCCCGGGGCGTTCGAGAATGCTGTGGAAAATGCGGCTCTAAATAGTCAGGCAATTGATTTTATATGCGGTGATGCAACAGCACTCGAAAACAGTGAACCCGCTGACATTTTCCTTGCCAATATTAATCGCAATGTCATTACCTCAGACATAGGCAAATATGCAGAAAAGATAAAAAGCGGTGGAACTCTATTGCTGAGCGGCTTTTATACAGCCGACATCCCCGTTGTGATGACGGCAGCCGAGCCATTTGGATTTTCTCTCGACAAAGCGACAGAAGAAGGCGATCATTGGGCAGCCCTCCGCCTGATCAAAAAATAAAAAGCAATAGGCTGAAGTTAGATCTTCAGCCTATTTATTTTAGAGAAATAAATTAAAAATTTTTCATAAAATTTGGTTAGTTCAAAAAAATTGTGTAACTTTGCATTGAAGATAGGAAAAACTTCTGACGGGGCATTAGCTCATCTGGCTAGAGCGTTTGACTGGCAGTCAAGAGGTGGTCGGTTCGAGTCCGATATGCTCCACTTTAAAGGCAAGAAGAATTTCTTCTTGCCTTTTTTGATATTACTTAATTTTTATAATTATGGGAATCAGGTTAAATTTGGAGAAAGAGTGGTCTGCAGAAACGGTTAAACATAAATTTATAATACAATATTATGTTTATGAATCAGACGGTATGTTCATTGCCTATTGTCCAGCTCTTGATATTACTTCTACCGGATATGATTTTAATGATGCCGTAGCTCAGTTTCATGAGCACTTCCAACTATACATTGAATTTTGTACAGAACAAGACACTCTCATTGATGATCTTAAAGCGCATGGCTGGAAATTGGATGGTGTGACAATTTCTCAACCTTCCTTTGATGAACTTTTATTGAAACAAGACTTTAAGCATTTGATGGAAAGTTCTACTGAGTATGAGCGGCTTAATGCAATTCTTAAGTTCGAAGCTTGTGCTGTATGAAGAATCTTAGGAACATATCAATTGTTGATTTGCGAAGAATCCTTTCTACATTAGATTGCGAATATGTTCGTACAAAAGGAGGACATGAGGTATGGAAGAAATCAGGGCTATTCAGACCACTTATTTTTCAAACTCATGTCAATCCGGTCCCAGAATTAGTGATCAAAAATCTTATAAGGGATTTAGGGATATGTCGCGATGAGTTCTTAGACATATATGAAAATATTTAAGTTTTAATATTGGATCAATACCGAGATTATGACCCCTATGAGAGCGACTGCTACAGTGAAAATAATTATCATAGTGGCAAATAATTAGATAGGGAAAGACCCTTTTTGCCGGGTCTTTCCCAAATTTTTATTTCGAAGATAGGTCATGACAATTGACGCTTCCCCCGGATGATGCTTGTTTGCTGAGTCTTTCTGTGCGTCCTGAAAGAGATATGGAGGCTCCGCTGGAGGCACTCGCACGTATTTCATCAGACTTATTTGATTGAAGGGAGATGCTCGATCCGCTTGATGCATCAACAGACATCACTTTTCCGCTGGCTTCCTTTATTGATATGGAGCTTCCACTCGAGGCATCCGCATCCAAGTCTCCATTAAGATTGACAACCGTAGCGTTAGCACCGCTGGAAGTGTCTAAGGACAGCAGCCCGCATGAAAGATTTTCGATTTTTAGATAACTTCCGCTACTCAGATCAAATTCCATCTTCTTGGATGAGGTAAAGGAACCTTTCAAAAGCATATTGGCTCCAGACGAAAGATCTGCTTCCTCGAGTTCGGGCAACGTCACTGAGATAATAGATGGGCCCTTGATCTTTTTTCCCGATATGTCTTTATTATCATAGTAAACGTTGAGAGTGCCATCGTTGACCTTAACTTGGAGATATTTTTCAGCCGAGGGAGTGGTGGCGACCGATACTTTTCCGGGGAATTTACCCTGAGTGACTATTACTTTAATACCCTGGGAGGCCTGGATTTCATCGAACGCTGCAACCTTGATTTCTTTTTTCACTGTAGCATCGGAATCCTTTCCGTTGTTGATTGAAATGCCATTGTTGCCTGTAGCTACGATACAACTTGAGAGCATCATTGCCATAATGGCAAAGCCTGAAAGAAGTTTTGTTTTCATATTTTTTGTTTTAGAGTTATTTGAACTACATTCTTGAAGATGGCTTAAGATTTGCAAGAAAGTCGCTGTACATTTCCTTAAGTTGGTCAGGATTGACTTCAAGCACTGCCAAACGGGAGAAAAACAGTTCACTTTCCTCACCGAGAAGTGTCTCGAGCCGCATCTTACGTATAATGTCTATAGCGCTTTCTGCTACGAAAAAGCCGAGTCCTCGCTTATTGAATATCACTCCTTGCCGCTCAAGAATCTCGAATGCCCGGGCTGCCGTTGCCGGATTCACCTGCTGCGAGACGGCATATTCACGTACGCTTGGGATACGCTCCAGTTTGCGGTATTCATCAAGCAGAATGCGGTCGCATATCTGATCGGCAAGTCGGATGTATATTGGTCTGTTGTCTGTCTGTATCATATTATTTAGTCATAAATCGCTGTATAATCTGGGTGTTCTTGTATCTGACCCATGCAAATCCCCAGCATACTAAGTTGAGGATTGCAAGTATTGCGATACCTGACCAAATCAAGACCCAAATGTTTACTTTGTCAAGTGATAAGAAGAGAGTAAAGAATGAATTCCAGTTTATATTAGCAGCTGCAAGAATCATAATAATAGCGGTAAATACCCATTGAATCACCATTATGATTACCCATGTTTTTATCCAGGAGAGCTTTGGCCATAACGAACTTCCAAGTGCATAAAGGGAATTTCCAAAAAGTGCCAGAAGAATCAGGGCGATGGTGAGACATCCTGAGTATTCAGAATCCAAGAAATCAAAAAATGAGTTTAATGGCGCAGATCCACCTCCGAATGCTATCTGACAGATTCCCAGTCCAATAAACAATCCTATAATAAGCAGGACTGTTCCACACACAAAGTAGATAAGCACCCTAAGGCAGAATTTCTCTATTCGGGAGGCAGGAACCATCAAAGAGGAGATTCTCTTTCTTTTTGAACTTAAATTGCTAAAAGTTAATGATCCGAAAACAGTGAGCCCTATACATAGCAGCCACATAGCTATGGCAAGATACATTGATCCGTAGCTCAATTGTCGAGAGCTTATCGTTCCATCAAGCATTCTTCCCGTCAGATCAGCACATTGCTTTAGACTGTTGATGTCTATCACTGCATTGATACTTATTAAAGAAGCCAAAGCTGCGAATACTCCAACCACGGCTATCGCATGCTTGATATAGTTGCCCTTGTTGATGAGTAAGTCCGATTTCAAAAGAGCGGAAAAGCGTTCGGTAGAGAAGGTTTTATTTGATTCTAATTTTTCCATGATTTCAAGTATAGTTATAGTGTCAGAATTGATATACACTATTGGGTGTGCGGGAATATATGAAGTTGAATAGAGCCTCAAGATTAACTTCCGTTTCCGGCTGTTCCGGAGTGCGCATCTTCATATACGCGAATCCTCCCATGATGGGTTCACTCCATATGACTCCGTTTTCGGGAAGGATCGGCGCCAGTCCAAAGACGAATTTCTCTTGAAGGTCAGCAATTGATTCATCCAATTGAATTCCATTATTGTCCATGATAGTTACATGATCCAGAAGCTGGTCGAGGTCGCGCACTTGATGTGTAGAGATAATGATTGTGCGTTCATCGTTCATGGTCTTTACGACGGCTTTTCGGAACTCACTCTTTCCCGGTATGTCAAGACCATTGGTTGGTTCATCCATAAGAAGTACCGGCGTGTGGCATGCAAGAGCGAATGCCAGAAAGGCTTTTTTCCGTTGTCCCATCGAAAGAGCTCCCAGATGGATATTAGGCGATAGGTTGAAATGGAAGAGAGCCTCCTTCATGGATTCTTCAGAAAAATTGGGATAGAAAGGAGAGTAGGCTTTGACAAAAGCGTCGAGTGAGATAGCCGGAACATCGATCTCTTCAGGCACAAGAAATATCTGATTCAAAAACTCCGGAGCACGATCCCAAGGGTTGAAGCCATTGACATTTACTAAACCTGAAGAGGGTTTCAATAGTCCGGAGATGAGATAGAGCAAGGTGCTCTTTCCGGCGCCATTGGCCCCGAGCAATCCTACGATCTTACCGGAAGTGAGCTTCATGCTGAAGTCAGCGATGGAATCTCTATTGCTTCCGGTGTATCGGTAAGAAACGTTTGAAAGTGTAATCATAATCCTTATCTTTAATAATAACAACTACTGTAGTGGTGTATTGGTGTAGTAATACACTGCAAAATTATGATAAATTTTTCAATCCTCCAAATGTTAAGACGATTTTTTTTGATAAATGTGACAGTTTCATTGGATTTTCCTCATTTTTTTTCGTATTTTTGTCCTAAAAACGAAAATCATATGAAGAGAATAGGTATATTGAGTGACACACATGGATGTTGGGACGACCGATTTGTCGAACACTTCAAGGACTGCGATGAGATCTGGCACGCCGGGGATATAGGAGACTATGCGATTGTGGAGAGATTACAGCAGGTTTCTCCTGTTGTGAGAGCAGTCTGTGGCAATATCGACCATGGCATGGTGCGTCGGATATGTACGGAAATTGAGATATTCGAAGTGGAAGGAGTGAAAGTGCTTCTCACTCACATAGGTGGCTATCCCGGGAAATGGAGCAAAGGAATGAAGACGTTGCTCAAGCAGGAAGGAATTGGTCTGATGGTGGATGGTCATTCTCACATATTGAAGGTGATCTATGATAAGGAACTTCAATTGCTGCATATTAATCCCGGAGCAGCCGGAAAATTTGGATGGCATAACGTAAGGACTCTTGTGAAACTTTCCATCGACGGAACAGATATGCGCGATTGCGAGGTCATTGAGCTTGCATAGCCATTTCATAATTTATAATGGGTTCCATTCCTGTGAAAATAATATAATGATGACATAATCCTTACTTTTGAGTATTGACTGATTATAGATTTTTTTGTAATTTTGCACTAATTTAGAATTAGTCTATATAACAAGATGAGATTAGTCGATCTTCAGCCGGGTGAGACCGGCGTGATAACCAAGATTCTCGGGCACGGTGCCTTCCGTAAGAGAGTGATGGAGATGGGATTCGTCAGGGGTCGCGAAGTAACCTGTATGCTCAATGCCCCGCTGCAGGATCCTGTAAAGTATGCTTTGATGGATTATGAGGTGTCCCTTCGGCGCAACGAGGCTTCCATGATTGAGATAATGCCTTTGCAGGAATGGCACGATCATGAACCGGATGCAGATAAAGCAGAGAAAAAGGCGACAGCACACCATGATGAGGATCCTTCGCATGCAGTAAGACATGACAAGATTATAAATGTTGCTCTTTTGGGTAATCCTAATTGTGGGAAAACTTCTCTTTTCAATATAGTGAGCGGTGCCAACGAACACGTCGGAAATTATGCCGGCGTGACAGTCGACGCTAAATCCGGGCACCTTAATTTTAAGGGCTACCGAATCAATATCGTAGATCTTCCGGGCACATATTCACTTTCTGCCTATAGTCCGGAAGAGCAGTATGTCGTAAGATATCTCCGGGATGAGACTCCGGACGTGATGATCAACGTCATTGTTGCCTCAAATCTTGAGAGAAATCTCTATCTCACTACTGAACTCATCGACATGAATCGTCCTATGGTGATAGCTCTCAACATGTATGATGAACTGGAGAAGTCGGGTGCTAACTTGAAATATCAAGAACTCGGTGCTATGCTTGGAGTGCCGATTGTTCCTACAGTTGCATCAACGGGAAGGGGAGTGCATCAGTTGCTTGATACAGTGATTTCCATTTATGAGATGAGTCATCCGGATACCAGGCATATTCATGTCAAGATGAGTCCCGAGATAGAGGCCGGAGTGGACGTGCTTCGCGCTGACTTGAAGGCAGAACCTAATGTTCCCCCGCAGTTTGCAACGCGCTATCTTGCCATCAAACTACTCGAAGGGGATCCTGAGGCTGAACTCCTGATAAGGAATACGCCGGATTATGAAAAGATAATTGCAGACCGCGACAGAGTTGCCGAGGAAATCAAGCAGGAAATAAATGAAGATGTCCAGACAGCTATTGCGGCAAATAAATACGGCTTTATCCAGGGTGCACTTGCTGAGACGCTCGAGGGTGATTTGGTGCATGATGAAAAGACCACGAAAATAATAGATGCACTGGTGACAAATAAGCTTTTCGGCTTTCCCATTTTTCTGGCTGCGATGTTCTTTATCTTCTGGTGCACTTTTGAACTCGGTTCTTATCCAATGGAGTGGATAGAAGACCTTGTCGGATGGATTTCGCAGCTTGCATCCCGCTTTATGCCTGAAGGACCGCTTAAAGATCTCGTAGTAGATGGCATCATAGGTGGAGTCGGAGGAGTGATAGTCTTTCTTCCCAATATCCTGATCTTATATTTCTTCATATCCTTTATGGAGGATTCCGGCTACATGGCCAGAGTCGCTTTTATAATGGATAAGCTTATGCACAAAATGGGACTTCACGGAAAGAGTTTTATTCCACTCGTGACAGGATTTGGATGCAATGTTCCTGCCATCATGTCTACTCGTATCATCGAAAGTAGCTCAAGTAGGTTGATTACAATTCTGATACTTCCTTTCATGTCTTGCTCTGCGCGCCTACCCATATATGTCCTTCTTGCCGGAGCATTCTTTCCGCAACATGGAGCTATCGTTTTCTTTGGACTCTATCTATTAGGAATAATTGTAGCTATTCTTACGGCCAAACTTCTGAGGAAGTTCTGGTTTAAAGCTGACGAGACCCCATTTGTCATGGAGCTTCCCCCATATCGTGTCCCGACCTACAAATCTGTAATCAGGAGCATGTGGTCGAAGGCAAAACAGTATCTTCAAAAGATGGGCGGACTTATTCTCGTGGCCTCAATTATCATATGGGCATTGTCTTATTTCCCACAATATTCATACGAGGAAGTGCCTAAAGAATATGTGGAGTCTACCTTGGCTGAGATGCCTGAAAGTGAACATGCTGATAAATCGGAAGAAGAAATACGCGAGCTTGTTCTCCATTCTTATCAGCAGGAGCATTCGATATTGGGAAGCATCGGAAAATTCTGCGAACCTGTAGTGCGCCCGATGGAACTTGGATGGCAGTCATGTGTATCGCTTATAGCAGGTATGGCTGCAAAGGAAGTTGTAGTTTCCACTATGGGCGTCCTCTATGTTGGCGATGACGATGCTGATGCCTTGAGTGTCCGCCTCAAGACACCTTCACCACTCACTGGAAAGGCACCCTTTACTACTGCTTCTGCTATTGCTTTCCTTGTATTTGTATTGCTTTATTTTCCATGCATAGCAACACTGACGGCTACAATAAGAGAAACAGGAAGTTGGCGTTATGGACTCTTTTCTTTATGCTATAATACTGTCCTTGCATGGATCCTTGCAGTTGCGGCATTCAACATAGCAAACCTTTTCATTTAGTTTACAAATTAAACTCACTAAACCAATTAAACCTTTAAACCAATTAAACTTTTAAACCAATTAAACTTTTAAACCAATTAAACTTTTAAACCAATTAAACCCACATTTCATACTTAAGGGTAATGTTTTCCGTTATTTGTATATGATACGGAAAATATTACCCTTTTTCTTCATGTCCGGGTTCTTTGTAGCCTCAGCAATTGCTCAGTCGCTGACGTTTTCGGGCAATTCGTTGAAAGTACTGGAAGAGACACCGGAGAGATCGACCGGACTCGAAAAAATCTATGTGCTCTACTCTACGGAGGGAGTGACTGCCTCATATACATCATCAGCCGGAAACCGGATCAACTGGCTTCAATATGGTAATCTTGGTGGGGGACACGCTGAAGAAGTGGCATCCACACAGGATGGCAATACAAGTACCCTCGCTTCCTTGGAAGGAGATAAAGGATATATCGTAGAAGACGGCGACAGAAGGTATTGCTTCTGGATCACTAATTATCTGCCCCATCGCCTTAAGCTTCAGTCGGCTGCTCCAGCTGAGGATCAAGAGTGCGGAGTCACTGTTATCAACATGACCGGAACCGGGGATCCTATTAGGTATTTCACTATCAATGGGATGCAGAAGACACTTAATCAAGAAATTAAAGTAGAATACACCACGCAAGAATGGAATGATAAACTGAACCCTCCTAACTTCCAAGACATTGAAGCTACCAGGACTTTTGAAAGTTTTCAGTCAGAGTATCGTCTGTCTCCTCCCAACTATTGTCGATCTGTTTTTAAGATAAGTGGCGACAAATTCTTGAAGGCGTGGAATTGGGAAGAGTCAATAGAAACGGTTACCGTTGATCCAGTGTCGGTAGATGCACGTACATTTGCCAATCAGCTTACAGAGTCTTCTGATGAAGAGGAAGCCGAAGGATCGGTAGGTAGCAATGAGATAGGAAGTGGCAAACAGGAAGGACTTGGAGGGTCAGCGCCTTGTGAGATTCAATTTGAAGCGTATGTCACGGATGGAGTTATCCACCACGAATGGCAGTTGACTCGCGACCAGAGTTTTGAAGAAATCGAATATCGTTTCACTCAGCAGGATCTTGACTATACGTTTCTTGAGGAAGGATCCCATTATCTCCGCTACATTGGTAGCAATGCCGACGGTAGCTGCGAATTTATCAGCGACGTTTACGAAGTGACTATTGGAGAGAGCGACCTTAAGATTCCTAATGCTTTCTCTCCAAATGGAGACGGGGTAAACGATGAATGGAAAGTGGCGTATAGATCTTTGCTCACATTCCAATGCTCTATCTTTGACCGTCAGGGACATCAGGTGTGTCATCTCACATCTCCTGATCAAGGTTGGGATGGAAAAGTCAGAGGAAAGATTGTAGATTCCGGAGTTTTCTTCTATGTGATAGAAGCAACAGGCACTGACGGAAAAAAATACAAAAAAAGTGGAGATATAAATATCGTTAAATTCGTAGGGCGCACTGGTACTTCCACAGCCCCTGAGCAATAATGGCATGCTATTTGTTGTAATATTTGAAAAACACACCATATAAATATGAATGAAAATATTCAGGCTGCCGACCGCATCGAAGTTTCCGGTGCGAGAGTCCACAACCTAAAAAATATAGACGTTACGATTCCCCACAACTCGCTAAGTGTTATCACAGGCTTGAGCGGTTGTGGGAAATCTTCGCTTGCTTTCGACACCATATTTGCCGAAGGCCAGCGTCGCTACATAGAGACTTTTTCTGCATACGCCCGCAACTTGCTCGGAAGTATGGAGCGTCCTGACGTAGACAAGATAACCGGATTGAATCCCGTCATAAGTATCGAACAGAAGACCACCAACAATAATCCTCGCTCTACGATTGGAACCACAACGGAAATATACGACTTTTTCCGGTTGCTTTTTGCACGCCTTGGTGAACCGCGCAGTTATATTAGCGGGAAGCCGATGGTGAAATACACCAAAGAGAAAATTGTAGAGATGGTCAGCAAGACATTTGCCGACCGAAAGATCTATGTGCTGGCTCCTCTTGTAAGAAACCGCAAGGGGCATTATAAGGAACTATTCGAAAACCTCAGGAAGAAAGGGTATCTTAATGTAAGGGTCGACGGGGAACTCCGGGAATTGGCTTTCGGAATGAAGACAGACCGCTATCGAAACCACGATATTGAGCTTGTAATCGACCGCATGAAAGTGAGAGAAAACGAACAAGACCGTCTTAAAAAGGCTGTTGAAGAAGCCCTAAAGCAGGGAGATAAGCAGATGATGGTCATAGATATGGAGACCGGCAAACTCCATCATTTCTCTCTTTTGCTCATGGATTCCGAAAATGGACTTTCATATCCCGAACCCGCTCCCCACAACTTCTCTTTCAACTCACCTCAAGGTGCCTGCCGCCGATGCAAAGGTTTGGGAGAGGTGAATCTTGTCGACGTTGACAAGATTATTCCTGACCGGAACAAGTCTATCTATGAAGGGGGCATCGTTCCTCTCGGCAAGTATAGAAACAGTATGGTCTTTATGCAGATCGAAGCTATCTGTAAACTTCATGGTGCTACGCTCAAGACCCCGATCAAGAATCTTTCGGAAGAGGCTCTTGACGATATACTTAACGGCACTGATGCTCGGCTTGCCATCACAAGTCTTCAGACTTATTCCTACGAATCAAGCTATGAAGGTCTTGTCAAATATATAGAGGCTCAGCAGTCGGATGATTTCGGAAGTGAAGCAAAGAAATGGAGCGAGCAGTTCTATACACGCACTGTATGTCCGGAATGTAATGGTCAGCGTCTCAACAAAATATCATTGCATTATTATATCGACGGTAAGAACATCGCTGATGTAGCCAACATGGACATCAAAGAGCTTTATGAGTGGACACAGGGTCTTGAAGACCGTGTCGATAGCCAGCGTCGGCTTGTGGCGGTGGAGATAATGAAGGAGATTCGTTCTCGTCTTAAATTTCTGCTTGATGTAGGTCTTGACTATCTTTCCCTCAACCGTCCGAGCTCATCACTCTCGGGAGGGGAGAGCCAGCGTATCCGTCTGGCTACGCAGATAGGAAGCCAGCTTGTGAATGTTCTTTATATCCTCGACGAACCCTCTATTGGTCTACATCAACGCGATAATGAACGTCTCATAAATAGTCTGAAACAGCTTCGCGATAATGGTAATTCGATTATTGTTGTTGAGCACGACAAGGACATTATGAATGAGGCTGACTATATTGTCGATATAGGTCCTGGAGCTGGTCGTAAAGGAGGCAACGTAGTGTTTCAGGGGACACCATCTGAGATGAAGAAGACCCATACCCTTACGGCAACTTATCTTAATGGAGAAAACTCCATAGAGATTCCTAAAGAAAGGAGGAAAGGAAACGGAAAGACTCTCAAGATCAATGGCGCAACCGGCCATAACCTCAAGAATGTCGATGTAGAGTTTCCACTTGGAAAGTTCATATGCGTGACCGGTGTTTCCGGTTCCGGAAAGTCAAGTCTTGTCAATGGTACACTTCAGCCTATCTTGAGCCAGAAATTCTATCGCTCCAACACTCAGCCCCTTCCATACAAAGCTGTAGAAGGGACTGAAAATATCGATAAGGTTGTCACTGTCGATCAGTCCCCACTTGGGCGCTCACCGAGGTCGAATCCTGCTACCTATACCGGAGTCTTCACCGATATCCGTAAACTTTTTA
>CAYSMP010000121.1:0-12434 GCA_964432215.1 uncultured Sangeribacter sp. | reverse complement strand
ATCTAAAAAATCACACTGTGGCCGGAGTTTGTGAAAATTCCGGCCACAGCGTTTTATACCCATAAAGAGAACTTGTAAAGGAACATGGCTTCTTGTGCTTCCCAATCTTTCAATTTAAGAATAGCTCGGCGTTGTCTGCAGTCCCAATGCCTCTCCGAGCTCAAGATGATTGAAAAGTGATGGTGGTTGATGGATGCCTTATGGGTTATGGGTACGGCTTCAGTCTCGCTTTTCTATGTATAGGCGATAATCGGGGGCTCTTGAAGAGAATTTGGTAAAATTAACCAATCAAAAGTCAAGATTTGATAAAAAATCAGCGATAATGGTAAGTTTTTTTGGAAATAGGTTGCGAGATTCAGATTTTTGTATTAAATTTGCGAAAAATTTAGCAGGAGATGATATTTGACATGTTTTCGTGTAATAGATTTTCAAATGTTTTTGAAATGACTGATGTGAATTTTTTATATGATTCATCACCTCAAGTTACCATTCCTACTATGTAAAATTAGGATATTGTATTTTTAATCTCAAACAGGTAAGTCTTCGTTATAGAACAAATAAAAGTAATAAAAGCTATTTTAAAAGTCAAATAGAAAAGGTAATCACCATATATATTTTTTAACCAAAACAGATTAGTTATGGAATTTAACTACTTAAAGGCTAGCGTGATGTCTGTCATGGCAGTGGGAGCTCTTGCTTTTTCCACTTCTGCGATGGCTGTTGCGCCCGTATCTGTGCTTCCCGAGGTGGGAACTCAGGAGACTCTTGAGAATTTCTCACTCATCTTCAATGAAGGTGATGAAGTCGCTTGGAATGTGACTGGCACTGAGACAGCACCCTATCTTACTCGTAACGGTGAGCGAATTGCTACCGTTGGAACTCCTTCGTTGCTTTCTGTAGATGGCAACAAGCTCAATCTTACCTTCGGCGATGAATTCTATCGTGCAGGCGAATATGAGCTTAATGTCGCTGCCGGCTCCTACACTGTTAATGGTGTGGATGGCGAGGCATGTCATTACAAATGGGATGTCAAAGGCTTGCTTCTCGGTTACTCCGTAGAACCTGCTACCAACGTCCTTTCTGAAATCCAGAACATCAAGATCACATTCAACGACAATGATGTCGTTACCCTTACCGATGACTGGGGCGATGTTCACGGTGCTTTCCTCTACAAGGTAACTGAAGAGGGTCTTGAAAATTGCGCTACATTCACCCCCGGTGTTGTTGCCAACAACCTTATCCTTACAATGGATGCTCCGGTTTACGAAGCCGGTGAGTATGTAATCGAGGTAAGCGCCAACTGCTTGCTCCTTGATGGCGTACGCTATGATCAGGCTATCACACTCAACTACACAGTTGTAGAGCCTACATATCCTGAGGTAGAACTCAGCGTTAACCCCGCAACTGACATTGTAGAAACTCTTGAGACCATCGAGGTTACATTAGGTGGTGTTGACGTAGTAGAATGGGCAGTAACAGGCACTGAGAATGCACCTTACATGGTTGATCAGCAAGGTGAGCGCGTTGCAACATTCACCGTACTTGGTGGTCAGGGCAACATGCTGTCTCTCGGCTTCTTAAGCGAGTTCACCAAGAAGGGTGAGTATACAGTCATCATCCCTGAAGGTTCTTATGTGCTCCAGGGCATCTACCACGGTATGGCCGGCAAGAAGATCACTCTCAACTATCAGGTTCTTGGCGTCGGCGGTTACTCTGTAGAGCCTGCTGTTGACACTCTTACTGAACTTGGAGTAGTTAAGATCACATTCAACGATGCAGACGTTGTATCTATTGTTGACGAACCTACTACTCTTAACTCTCCGTATGTTGACTATGTCAATGAAGAAGGCGAACGCGAACGTCGTCACACTCTCTTTGCTGACGTAGCCGGCAACGAACTCATCCTTCGCACTATGAATACTCCGATTACCGAACCGGGTGAGTATGTTGTAGTTGTTCCTGGCTCTTTCTACTTCCTTGACGGTAACCAGGGTGAGGATATCGAACTCATCTACACTATTGTAGAGCCTTCATATCCTGAGGTAGAACTCAGCGTTAACCCCGCAACTAACATTGTCGAGACTCTCGATACTATCGAGGTTACATTCGGTGGTGTAGATGTAGTAGAATGGGTTGTAACAGGCACTGAGAACGCACCTTACATGGTAGACATGGAAGGCAACCGCGTAGCTACCTTCTCTCAGCTCGGTGGCCTTGGCAACATGCTTTCACTCAGCTTCATCGACGAATTCACCAAGAAGGGTGAATATAAGATCGTCATCCCCGAAGGTTCATACGTATTCCAGGGTATCTACCACGGCATGCCCGGTAAGGCTATCGAACTCAGCTTTGAGGTTCTTGGCCTCGGTGGTTACTCTGTAGAGCCTGCTGTTAACACTCTTTCTGAGCTTAGCGTAGTTAAGATCACATTCAATGATGCAGACGTTGTATCTATTGTTGACGAACCTACTACTCTTAACTCTCCGTATGTTGACTATGTCAATGAAGAAGGCGCACGCGAACGTCGTCACACTCTCTATGCTGATGTAGCAGGCAACGCCCTCATCCTTCGCACTATGAATACTCCGATTACCGAACAGGGTGAGTATGTTGTAGTTCTTCCTGGATCTTTCTACTTCATTGACGGTAACCCGGGTGAGGACATCGAGCTCAACTACACTATTGTAGAGCCTTCATATCCTGAGGTAGAACTCAGCGTTAACCCTGCAACTGACATTGTCGAAACTCTTGAGACCATCGAGATTACATTAGGTGGTGTTGACATCGTAGAATGGGCTGTTACAGGCACTGAAAACGCACCTTACATGGTTAATCAGGAAGGTGACCGCGTTGCAACATTCACTGTACTTGGTGGTCAGGGCAACATGCTTTCTCTCGGCTTCTTAAGCGAGTTCACCAAGAAGGGTGAGTATACAGTCATCATTCCCGAAGGATCTTATGTGCTCCAGGGCATCTACCACGGTATGGCCGGCAAGAAGATCACTCTCAACTATCAGGTTCTTGGCGTCGGCGGTTACTCTGTAGAGCCTGCTGTTGACACTCTTACTGAACTTGGAGTAGTTAAGATCACATTCAACGATGCAGACGTTGTATCTATTGTTGACGAACCTACTACTCTTAACTCTCCGTATGTTGACTATGTCAATGAAGAAGGCGAACGCGAACGTCGTCACACTCTCTTTGCTGACGTAGCCGGCAACGAACTCATCCTTCGCACTATGAATACTCCGATTACCGAACCGGGTGAGTATGTTGTAGTTGTTCCTGGCTCTTTCTACTTCCTTGACGGTAACCCGGGTGAGGATATCGAACTCTACTACACTGTACTTGGTGACGATAAGGTTAATTACACAGTTACTCCTGCTGAAGGTGAAGTTAACGATCTCCACTCATTCACTATCGCATTCGACTATGGTTCAGTAGTATTCTGGAACATGGATGAGATTAAGAAAGACGAAACTCTTTATCCGACCGTAACTTGCGATGGCCAGACTGTAGCTCAGCTCAAGGACATTTATTCTTACGAGAATGAACTCTACGCAGCTCGCGAAGTAGCTGATGCTCTTACTGTAGATGGATACTATGTAGTGACTATCCCCGCTGGCAGCTACTATGTAAATGGTGTTGAAGGTCAGGAAATCGTCCTCACTTACATCGTTAAGGGCACTGTAGCAGTTGACGCTATCTTCGGCGAAAAGGCAAACATGGACGTTTACGACATGAACGGCCGCGTTATCCTCCGCAACGCTGATGCTAACGCTATCAAGTCTCTCCGTGGCATCTTCGTGATCGACGGTAAGAAGTACATCCTCCGCTGATAAGTGAAGGTTCCATAAGGAATCTCACATCCTACAGATAATCCCGGCAGGGCACCCATCATTGAGATGCGGTGCCCTGCTTTTTTAATTTACTTAAAAATAGTTAAATATCATGTTCGAATAGATGAATGGTAGATATATTTGTATTTTTTTTACTAATTTTGTAGCTAAAAGTGATTCTACAGATAATAAATTAGATTATGAAACGAATAATGCTCTCTCTCATGTGTGCTTCGGCTCTTCTGCCGGGAGCATATGCGGATTCCAAAATAGACCTCCTCAGCAAAGCGCGCTTGCGCGATGCCCGATTGTCTTTGCAGGTCAATAGCAGAAATCCTTCAGAAATAAAGTCTCGTAAATGTGCTCCAGCTGCTCAAGGCACGATTCGTGCACTTGTGGAGCTTAATGATGGGTATTCAGCATCCGATCTTGAATGTGAGGGTGTCGAAGTCTCAACTGTAAGGGGAGGGGTAGCACTTTGCGTGATGCCACTTGACGAAGTTGAAAGAATTGCTGCGCTTGATTGTGTTGGTAAACTTACGGTCGATACTCCCCGGCGTCTTATGACGCGCACAGCACGTGAGGCTGCCAATGTAGATGCCATTCATCAGGGCAGTGGGCTCCCTCAAGCATATACAGGCAAGAATGTTGTGTGCGGTATCTATGATCAGGGCGTTGATCCAAACCATATCAACTTCAAGGATGCCGATGGGAATTCAAGGGTCTTCTACCTATCCTATCTTCGCCTCAATGCTATGAATATGCCTGTAGCCAGCTATTATGACAAAAGCAATATTCATCTATTCAAGACCGATGAATCTGCTACATATCATGGAGCGCATACACTCGGAATTATGGCAGGAAGTTATAAAGGTAGTCTTGATGCTGGATATCCCGAAGATATAGTTGCAGGATCTCCGAACCCGTATTATGGTATGGCTCCTGATGCCGACCTTATGGTGACATGCGGGTTGACTTCCGACTATTTTATTGCAAAGGGCGTGGATGAGATAGTGAACTATGCTGTAGAAAACAACCGTCCCGCTGTAATAAACCTTTCGTTGGGAGGCAATGTCGGTTCTCATGATGGCAACAGCGCAATGGGCAAGTTTCTTGAGGATGCAGGTGAAAAATGTATTATCGTAATGGCTGCTGGCAATGACGGTGATGTACCCCTATACGCATCAAAGACTTTTTCAGAAGGTGACACTGAATTCAAGACTTTGATAAAGCCTTGCTACGAACCTGAACTTAACGACAATTTGCGCTATGGAGAGGTTTCAATATATGGCGCAGATAGCTCTTTGATGAATGTGCAGGCTGTGGTGCTGAACCGCAAGACCGGGCGTATCGCCTACCGTATCCCCCTGCTTTCTCCTGGAAATGGCTTGGCAACCTATCATATTACGGATGTCAGCTATGCCTTAAGCGACGAAGATATTGTCTCCCAGCCCTTGAGCAAATATTTCAACGGATATGTTGGATTGGGTTCTATGATTGATGAGGCTACGGGAAAATTCTATTGCATGATAGATTACTATCTGACCGACAATCAGGATAACAATGCCGACGATTCATACGTTCTCGGATTTTTTGTCACCGGCGACCCGGGTCAGACAGCCCGTATATGGTGTGATGGTCTGTATACTTGTTTTGACTCCTATGGATATGAAGGTTGGGCGAATGGATCTACAGACATGACGATCAGCGACATGGCCACTGCAAGAAATGTGGTAGTGGTAGGTTCATACAATACTGAGGGTACCATGCATTATATAGATGGATCAACGGGACCATTTGAACCTTCCCTTGGTGAGTTCCATCCCGGAGAATTGACCTCTTTTTCTGCCTACGGCATATTGGAAGATGGACGCAAGCTTCCGCATGTATGTGCTCCCGGCGTCAGTCTGATATCATCTACCAGCCGATTCTATGTAGAGGACACCGACAATGAAATAGATCCTTCTACTATGAGCGCTAAGGTTGAGGCCGACGGTATAGCTAATTGGTGGAGTCAGACAGGTGGAACCTCTATGGCAGCTCCCGTAGTCTCAGGATCTATTGCACTTTGGCTGGAAGCAGATCCAAGTCTTACGGTAGATGAAGTGATAGATATTATTCAGACGACAGCCCGTAAGGACGAATATGTAGATTCTTCTGAAAACCCTGTTGGATGGGGTGCAGGCAAATTTGATGCATATGCCGGTCTGCAGGAAGTGATACGCCGCAGTGGAGTCAATTCCGTGCAAGGTGAAGGCTCCGGATTGCTGCTTACTCCAAACGGATATCGCAATTATAAGGTATCACTGCCTGGTGTGCAGGCTCTCGATGTCAAAGTTTTTGCTGCTGACGGACGTCTTGTCAAGCAAATAGGAGTATCGGGAGATAGTTCCGTTTTGGATCTTTCTTCCTTTGATCAAGGTGTCTATTTAGTTACTGCCAACTCACTTGCTTCATCTAAAATTATGATCAAGTGATGTGTAAAGTTTAGATCAATCAATAATTAACAATCAATAACCATTTATGAAAGCATTATGTACTAAGGCTCGTCTATGGGCGTTGGGCAGTGCTGTAGCATTGGGCTTGTGGGGATCCCCGCAAGCCTTTGCCGCAGATGAACCTGACCCGACTATTACGGTAAAGACCAGTTATTATGAATGGGCTGGCGCTGACAATATTTTTACTATCTGTATTGATGTGAATGAACCCATCTATATTGATGTAGACTGCGGTTTCGGTCTTGTAGAGTATGAAGTGGAACCCTCTCAAGCTGGAACTTGGATTCCATGTGTAGTTACTGCTGATGGTGTTGTAAAAATGTACACGGACAAGCCTGAGGTTATCAACTATTTTTACTGCCAGGGAGGTCACATCACAGATATAGATCTTTCTCAACTGACCTCTTTGCAGGTACTTGATCTAAGCAATAACAATCTTAAAAAGATAGATTTATCACACAACAACAAACTCGAGTATCTTGATCTTGGAACGAATACTTTCGAAGAAGAACCTCTTAACATTGGAAAGAAGCCTATTCTTAAGGCACTTGAGATAGAGGGAGTAGGAAATATTTCACCGGAGTTTAATCTTTCAGATTATCCTGAACTTGTTTCTTTTGCTGCATTTTCCACTTACTCTCTCGACAAGATTGACCCTACAGGATGTCCTAAACTTCAGCGTATTTCGATCAGTGTGACAGGCGTAAGCTCGATAGATGTTTCCAAGAATCCCGAACTTCGTATTCTTGACGTAAGCGATACATATGTGACGTCGATTGATCTTAGCCATAACCCTAAACTGGAGCAGTTTTATGGGGGACATGATGGTAGCTATGCGAGCGACTACAAATTTACTTCACTTGATATTTCCAACAATCCGAATCTTGTCTATCTCTTTATGGGCAGCAATGCCTTGACAAAACTCGATATCTCCAACAATCCTCAGCTTTTCGACCTAAGATTATGGAAAAATTATCTTGAGGAGTTTGACTACTCAAACAATTCTAAGCTTTACAATGTAGATATCAGCTATAATTGTCTTGATTTTGCTACATTGCCTATAAATCCTCCATTTAGTGGGGAGTATCATTATGAGCAACGCGCTATGTCGGTAGCAAGCTCTTTTGCGGTTGGTACTACACTCGACCTTAGTAGCCGGGTAGTTCGCGATGACATTCCGGCTGATATGCGTCTGATTGGAATCTCACAGTCAAATATCACTGAAAAAATTGTCCTTTCTGAAGATTATTATGAATATAACGATGGCAGAATAAAATTCAAAAAGGAATATCCGGATAGTGTCTATGCTGAGTTTACCAATTCAGTTTTCCCTGAATGTGTGCTTTCTACAACCAAGTTTATGGTGAAGACTCAGGAACAGTATGGAGTTCCTGTCGAAACGTTAAGTTTTGCTCCGGTGGCCGGAGTAGGAGAGTCTCTATCCTTTGGAATTGGAGCAAATGGGGCGTCTGAAGCTACTCCACGCACTCTGTATGTAGATTTTGGTGATGGTGTTCAGGTTCCCGTTCAAGTTTCATGTCAGGTGCCTGATAAGGCTAACGTTGTGGGTACGCGGACAGGTACCGGTCAGGTGAAGGTATATGTAAATGATGGAGAGGGTCTCACTGGCTTGTCGATAGATGGGTGCCCGCTTTATAGCATTGATCTTGACAAGGCACCCTTGCTTAGGTCCTTATCACTCACTGGAACAGATCTCTCTTATATTGATCTTAAATGGCAGCGCTGCTTACAAAATCTGACTTTGACAGGCAATAGATTTGGTACTCTTGATTTGACAACTGATATTCTTGGTTATGACAAAAACGTGTTAAGTGATGTCAATGTCAGCGATAATCAGCTTACTGAACTTATTTATATTGCTGGCAACGTTGTAAAGCATCTCAATGTAAGCCATAACTCACTTACAGAAATTATCATTGAGAAAGCATATAATATGCTGAGCCTCGATGCAAGCTATAATGAGTTTACCGAGCTTGCTACCGGAAATCTTGATTCATTGGAGACTCTAAATATTGCAGGCAATCATTTTACAAATGTGAAGAAACCCTGGCAAGAAACTCTTAAGAATTTTGACTGTCGGGAAAACGACATGACGTTTGACTTGTTGCCGTATTTCCCCGGTGAACTTTCCGGTGAATATCTATATGCTCCCCAGAATCAAATCTTGATTTCGGATAAAGGTCCCGGTTTCGACGTTTCAGAAGTGGGTCTTGAAGTTGACGGTGTAGCCACTCAGTTTGTAGTGCGCAAGGAAGATGGCACTATCCTTACTGCAGGCGTTGACTATGAGATCAACGATGGCGTAGTATCCTTCCTCAATTATTCGCTTGGTAAGGTATATTGCGAGATGACTAATGCCAAATATCCTGATCTGACTATCTCAACTTCGATGATTCTTCCTGCTGAAGCTCCGACAAATGTGATTGGTTGGATTGATGTGGCAAATGAAATTGATCCTGACACCATAGCATACATTTCAGTCGCAGCTACTCATGATGGTGCTTCTATCTATATCGATTGGAACGGCGATGGCACTGATTTCACTGAATATTCTCTTAAGTCTACTTATACCATCTTCCCCGTCACTCCGGTAGCCGGACGCAGGGCTGTCATCTATTCTTATGGAGAACCCGATTTCTTGAATGTCTTCTCTATTACCAATGTCCCGATGGTTAAGGCCGATTTCTCACCCATGAAATATCTGACAGACTTCTGTGTGATGAATGCTGGCAACCCCGGCATTGTAATGCCTGATACAGATCTCCTTGAATCCTTGACTCTCGATGGAAATGGAATCACCTCAATCGATCCTACGAGATTAAAGAATTTGAGAGTGCTTGCAGCCAACCAAAACAATATCAAATCTATTGATCTGTCAGCTTTCCCTGCTCTTGAGATTGTAGGTTTGGCTCTCAATGGAATGAATGAAATAAAGATTGATAATCCTCGAGTTTGGAATCTTGACTTGATGGGCAATGAATTCGAACACTTCAGCTTGGCCGGTCTGCCTGCATTGCATCAGGTAAGGTTGTCTTACAACCATTTGTCTTCTATAGATATAAATGGTCCGGAATTAATGAGGGTTCTTCGCCTCGAAAACAACAATTTCGACTTCAGCACTCTTCCGCTTGTCCCCGAAACAGTGACAACCTATGTCTACTCTAATCAGGCTCCGGTGAAAGCCGTAGTAGATGGCATGACAGTTGACCTCTCATCGCAGGCAATGCCTCATGGCGTCGCTACAACATTCTATTGGTGCTACGACGAGCCGTACTATGACGGAGAAGGATCGCTCTATGCAGAGTTCCTTGAGCCCAATGTTGACTACACGATCAATAACGGCGTGACAACATTCAATAAGGAATTTGCAAATATTTGCTGTATAATGATCAATGAGCTGTTCCCAAGTACATTCCTCCTTACCGACCTTCTGACTATATCTTCAGAAGGAGTGGAAGTAGCCACAATATCGGCAGCTGCTATAACCGTGAACGACCGCACTTTGACAATTTCTGCTGACGACAACAGGCAGTATGGAGTCTTTACTGTAGATGGTAAGACTGTAGCAACAGGAAGTCTTTCAGACGGACATGCTGAAATCCAGCTTCCATCGGGAGGTGTATATATTGTAAAGGCAGGTAATAGTTCCTGTCGTGTAATGGTTAAATAATCAATCAGATTTCCACATAACCTTATATAAGAAATCAGGCCCTCCCTATTAGGGAGGGCCTGATTATTTTACTGTCGATCGTTGATCGTTACTTGAAGTATTCTACAGCTGCTTTCTCTACAGGAAGAGCTTCAAGATAATTCTTGATATACTTATTGAAGCCTTCTACGTCTTCCTCGGTTGGAGCGATGCTTGTGCCGGTATTGCCGTCAAACACCTCCATCTCCAGGTAATCTGCAAGGTTGCGATCGTTGACATTGTTGACGAGATATCCCGCCAGCAGAGCCATTCCCCAAGCACCCCCTTCTCCTGCAGTTTCCATCACCGAGATGGGGGAGTTCAGGGCTGCTGCGAGGATACGCTGTCCTACGCCGGGAGTTTTGAAGAGGCCACCATGGCCGGTGATACGGTCTACCTTTATCTTCTCTTCGTTGAAAAGGATGTCATTGCCGATCTTGAGGCATGCTACAGCTGCATTGAGATTGGCGCGCATGAAATTGGCAAGGTTGAAGCGGTTGGCTACTGAGCGCACGAATAAGGGGCGTCCTTCTGAGAGTCCTGTGATAGGTTCACCTGAGAAATAGTTGTAGCTTACCAGTCCTCCGCAGTCCGGATCTCCGGTGAGAGCGTTGTTGTAAAGACGTCCGAATATTTCGTTCATATCTACTGGCGCTCCCATGAGTTCGGTATATTCGCGGAAAAGTCCTACCCAAGCGTTGAGGTCAGACGTACAGTTATTGCAGTGTACCATAGCCACGAGGCTGCCGTCAGGAGTAGTCACCATATCAATCATCTCATAGGGTCGGCTAAGATCTTTCTCAAGCACTATCATTGAGAATGATGAAGTTCCGGCAGAAACATTGCCTGTACGCTGTTTTACAGCATTTGTGGCCACCATTCCGGTCCCGGCATCTCCCTCCGGCGGACAGAGGGGAGTCCCTGCCTCAAGATTACCGGAAATATCAAGATGTTTGGCTCCTTCCTCGGTCAGATAACCTGCGTTTTCGCCGGCAACGAGGATTTTCGGAAGCACATCTTCGAGTTTCCAGTCGAAACCCTTATCTGCAATCATGCTGTCGAATTTCTCCACCATGCGTTGGCTGTAGTTCTTGGTCTCAGGATCTACTGGGATCATACCGCTGCCGTCGCCTATACCTATTACCTTTTCTCCGGTCAGTTGCCAATGGATATATCCTGCCAATGTAGTGAGGAAGGCTAGATCTTTGACATGTTCCTCACCGTTCAGAATGGCCTGGTAGAGATGGGAGATACTCCATCGCAAAGGAATATTATAGTCAAATTCTTTCGAGAGAATAGCAGCTGCTTCTCCGGTGTTGGTATTGCGCCATGTGCGGAAAGGTGCAAGCATATTGCCATTTTTGTCGAATGGCATATAGCCATGCATCATTGCGCTGATGCCGATAGAAGCAAGCTTTTTGATCTCTACTCCGTATTTATTCTTGACGTCTTCGCGGAGATCGCGGTAGCAGTCTTGGAGGCCAAACCAGATAGCTTCCTGGCTATAGGTCCAAAGACTATTGACGAGTTGATTTTCCCACTCGTGGCTGCCCTGTGCTATAGGATTATTGTTCTCATCGATGAGAACAGCCTTGATACGGGTAGAGCCAAACTCTATGCCGAGAATGGCTTTACCCGATTCGATTGTCTGTTTGATCTTTTCAGGCATATTTATATATTTTCGTTGTTTTCATCGTTTTCGTCGTTTCATCGCAACTACCAAATCGGAGACAACGATGACTATGCCGAAAACGATGACAACTTACTTATTCAGCATATAATACACGTCATTGTAGCGGAGTTCCCTCTTGAAGCCCTGCATTGTGGTGTCCTTATCAATACGCACCATCTCTATGCCGGCCATTTCTGCATAATCTTCCCAGTATTCGGGAGTTATGTCGTAGCTGAAGCAGGAGTGGTGTGTACCGCCGGCCATGATCCATGCGCCTGCACCGATCTCGAAGTTTGGCTTCGGTATCCAGAGTGCGGAGGCCACCGGAAGCTTGGGAAGCGGTTTAGATTTGATGCATTCCACGTCGTTGACGATAAGGCGGAAACGATTTCCAAGGTCGATGACAGTAGCTGTGATGCCGTCGCCGGGCTTTGAAGTGAAGACAAGACGTGCGGTCTGTGCCTTGCGGATACCGATGCCGAGGAAATGAACCTCAAGGCGTGGCTTCTCTTCAGCAATAAGCGGGCAAACCTCAAGCATGTGTGCCTGAAGGATAGAGCTGTTAGCGCCGTCGAAGTTGAGTGTATAGTCTTCGAGGAAAGAGCATCCCTTGCCCATACCCTGGCTCATATACCAGAGTGTGCGGTAGAGAGCTGCTGACTTCCAGTCGCCTTCAGCACCGAAACCGATACCTTCTGCCATCAGACGCTGTGAAG
>CAYSMP010000120.1:0-12442 GCA_964432215.1 uncultured Sangeribacter sp. | reverse complement strand
GAAGCACCTTTTTGAGCATTTCTTCCAATTCCATATTGTCGCATGCCATCTCAGTAGTCATAATATCAGTCAGATGTATTGAATCATTAGACTGGGTATAGGTTCCTCCTATATGATTGCAATTTGTCACGATCCCAAATGTGTTGTCATCTCTGAAATCAATGTAGGATGTCATTCCCGGGTCGATTTCAGAAGGACGTACATAGGAGGAGTCATTTTCAACAACGTTCTCAATCTGCCATTGACCTTGAATGTTTTCGACCTGCTCTTTCTGATTTTGAGAATCAGTAGGTTGCTCTTGGCTACCTTTATTTCCAGTGCAAGATGCCGCTCCAAGCATCAAGCAAATCATAAGATATTTCCACATATTCACTTACTTTTGATAATATTTTGATGATAATAAGATAAGCTTCCCGTTTTAATGAGGGACAGCATTTGCAAAGATAAAACAATTTATCGAATTTTCAAAGATTATGGAGATATTAGACTGGGCTCTTGCCGCTATATATTTTTTTGTATTTCAGGAAAGATCACCTATGTTTCGACGATATTTAGTTGGAGTCGTGTGGAAGTACTCTGAGAATATTCGATTGAAGTGTGGCACATCGTTGAATCCTATCTTATAGGCAATATCGCTGACATTCATTGTAGTAGTTTCCAACAATCTTGCGGCTGCCTTCATTCGGTAATGTGTAAGATATTTAATGAATGATGTGCCGTACATTCTTCTGAAGGCATTGCAAAAAGCAGTTTTATTCATTCCAACTAAATCCGCTGCTTCACTGAGGGTTATAGTCCGTGTATAGTTTTCGGTTATCAGCCGATGAATGGCGTTGAATTTCATTCGTGGCTGGAGACCTTTAATGTCTATGATCTCAGGAGAACCGATGAAGGCATACTCTCCACTCTCAAATATATCATTGAGTAACCAAATGAATGACAATGCCTGTCGCGACGCAGATAACTCTGTGATTGAATCAAAGAATGCAGCAGCTCTATGGTGTGCATTACCGGTAAGTTTGATGGCTTGCTTTAACTCGCTATAGAAATTGACCATCCCGTTGAGTTCCGGAATGGCTTCGGATAAGGTGCTGACGGCGTTAATTGAAAACTGACAACAACAATCGCGTATAATACCATTTTCAGTACATTGACTTTGATCAAAAAACCAACCATGGGGAATACCACCGGGTACGATCACTATATCTTCATTGGCAAATTCCTCAACAACATCATTGATACATCTGATGCCTCCACCCTTTGACAGAAATGCCATTTCATACTCAGGATGAATATGCAAGCCAGTCTCCCCCGTATAATTCACTCGGTCTTCCCTGAAATGGAAAGACCGTCCTTCCTGCTTTATGATATTTTCATGTATTATTTTCTTATTCACCATATATATATATCCCATAATATGAATATACGACAAATTTAACAAATATTCTCCATTGCCACAACAAAATTTTCTTTATAATTTTGCACATTGAAAAAACAATAAAGAAATGACCCAATCATTATCAGGTTCAAAGCCACGTTATGAAATTCTTGATGGGCTGCGCGGTGTGGCGGCAGTCATCGTTGTGATGTTCCATCTTTTTGAGACTTACTCTAAGGGAGTGCCCCACCAGATTCTCAACCACGGTTATCTGGCAGTAGACTTCTTTTTTGTCTTGTCGGGCTTTGTGGTAGGTTATGCCTATGACAGTCGTTGGAGCAACGGCATGACTTTCAGTAGCTTTTGCAAACGTCGTATCATACGCTTGCAGCCGATGCTTATATTCGGTACGATTGTTGGAGCATTGCTATTCTATATGACGGGCGACCATCCCGATTTCCCGCTGGTCAATGAGACGCCTTGGTGGATAGTTGTGCTCCTGATGATATGGGGAGGCACAGTGCTCCCTATTCCTAAATCATGGGATATTCGTGGTTGGGCAGAATTTAACCCGCTTAATGGTGCGACTTGGTCTCTGCTATGGGAATATATCGCCAACCTTTTGTATGGTCTGTTTCTGCACCGGTTCAAATTGCGCACACTCGTTATATTATCCATCTTTGCCGCTTTATTGGTAGTCAATGTATGTCTGAATATTGACGTATTCGGTGTGCTTGACGCTCGCAATTATGCGGTATATACGATCATCGGTGGGTGGAGCCTTACTCCCGACCAATTGTTGATCGGATTTTCCCGCCTGGCATATCCATTTTTGATTGGACTTGTAATCAGTCGGGTTACGAAGATGAAGATTCATGTTTCCCGACATGGATTCATTTGGAGCTCTATTTTATTGGCTATATTGCTGGTCATGCCACGTATAGGAGGTGCAAATCCCGACAATTTTTGGATGAATGGTTTGTACGAAATAGTCGTAATATTGCTTATCTTCCCGGTAATTATTATGATGGGACGTGGAAGTACTGTTGCAGGAGAGAAGTACGAAAGTTTATGCAAATTCTTGGGAGATATTTCCTATCCACTTTATGTAACCCATTATCCAATAATCTACGTTCAGATGTCTTGGGCAGCTTCACATCCCGATGCACCGACCTCTCAGCACATTTTCATGGCATGCTGCTATTTCATCATTGCAATTGGATTAGCATATGCCTCAATGAAACTCTACGATATCCCTGTACGCCAATGGTTGTCTGCTAAATTCCTACACAAAAAAGCATGAAAATAGATCATATTGCTATTTGGGTGCGCGACCTTGAGCGCACCCGGCAATTCTTTGAAATATACTTCGATGCAAAAGCCTCTGACCGTTATGAAAATTCCAAGGGCTTCAGTTCATATTTTCTCACACTTCCGGATGGTGATACTCGTATCGAAATAATGACTTCCACAGAAATTTGCCATGACTCACATTGCAGAATAGAACCAACGGTTGGAATGGGCCACATTGCTATTTCACTCGGTTCAAAAGAAGCGGTTGATGAGTTGACAGAAATGATATATAACTCCGGTCAAATGTTATTGAGCGGACCTCGCACCACCGGAGATGGATACTATGAGAGTTGCTTCTGCATCTTGGATGATTTTTTATTGGAATTGACTGTTTAAGTGATATCTATACAACAATACAATTTAACATAAAAAAATTTGGTATCAAATTTCCACCTCCGATATGGAGGTAGGCAAAACTGATACCAAATCTCGTTATTACAAATTTACAGCCCATGCACTTGATCGCGATAGCTTCTAAGGTGATCTTCGCCCAGGTCTATCAGATACTGAATTACTCTGAGGATCAGCATAAGCGAGAAATAGTATACCGGATAACAAAAACAACACTACTTGATTTGCACTAAAATTTATATTAAATTTGTAAAATAAAATAACAATATAAATAGTAATAAAGGGTGTAAAATACACCTCAATCTGGACTTAAAACTTATTTTTGATATGGAAAACAATAAGAAATCTGAACTTGAAGGAACTAGAATAGTGTCCGAAAAACTTGTTGAAACCTCAACCGCCTGGGATGGCTCTCCACTACCTACATATCCCATAGGGACACCCGTTGTATCAATTTATAAATATGTTTTTCCTCCTCATACCATAACCAATCCTCATTTCCACAAAATCATTAATTGTGGAGTAGTGTTGAGCGGAACACTTACTATCGTCAGTGCGGATGGAAGAAGCCACGACTTCAAAGCCGGAGAACCGTTGGTTGAAACCGATGGTGAAATACATCATGGTGAAAATCGTGGGGATGTCCCAGCCGTTGTAATAATGTTCTATGCAGGCGACGGTAAAACTCAATTGTCAATCCCGGCACAATAACTATAAAAGCTATACAGAGGTAACTACTTAGTTATCTTCCTCTGTGCTCTCCATAAATCAGAAAAGCGAGATTTCTCTGTGGAAATAGCACAGTCTTTATCTCATTTTATCATGACAATCAGAAAATTTATAAAGATTTTCCTCTGTGTGCCCCCTCCGTGTGAGCTTTTCTTTTCCCAAATTTTGTTTATACCCGAGTAGTTACATACAGAGCCACTATAGTTAAGACAGTTGATATTAACCCGTAGTCTATCAATACTGGCTCCTAATGCAAGAAAAATGCTGGGCATACCGGAGGATCATTATACGGGCCTTATCGTCGGTTTCGGCTACCCTGAAATTAAATATGCCAGAGGTGTTCAGAAAGAGAGAAAAGGAAAGGTCCACCGTTATTCGGTAGACAAGCATAAGTAAAATAACTCAACTTTCGCTTGCGAAAGTTGAAGGTTATAAGGTTATTGGGTTATGAGGTTATAAGTTAAATATGAAAATTGGATTATTCCAATAAGTAATGAACAAGGAGCGTGGATTTGTCCGCGCTCCTTGTTCATTCATTGATTTCTGTTTTAGTCTGATAAGTGGAGGAGTTTTTCTGCGTTTAGATGACTGAATTTCTCTTTGTCGATGTCAGAAAGAGGAGCATTGTCTACAAAAGAACGGGCATCTGTCATCGGCACATATGGCCAGTCTGCAGAGAAAACGAGTTGATCTATACCGAGTTTATTGACACAGAATTGAAGTGCATCCGTATCATATACCCCACTCGGCGAAATCCAAACATGCTGTTTGTAGATGTTGGTGATTGTATCAGACAGCCCTGTCACTTCCGGTTTAAACATCTGGTCAAGACGCGGCAAGAAATAAGGTACCATCTCACCCCAATGACCTGACAGCACTTTCAGTGTAGGGAACTTCTCAAACACTCCGGCAAGAATCATTCTGATTACTTGTATACCGGCTTCATAGTGCCAGCCATAGCCGTATGCACTCAGTATAGTGTCAAACTGAGTATTCAATCCTGAATAATATGCATTGCAAGCATCTATAGAGGTGTAATTGGGATGAATATAGACAGGCAGATCAAGTTCTGTCAGTGCCTCCCACATGGGATAGTACATCTTATCATCAAGAAACACATTGCCTGTCTGAGGGCGTCCGGATATTAGCGTACCGACAAAACCAAGTTCATTTACGGTGCGCTTCAACTCGTCAGCGGCTGCCGTAGGATTGTTCCAAGGCAGAGTTGCAAATGCTCTAAAGCGATCAGGATATGCCTTAATGTTCTGATAGAGGGCATCATTAGCTTGCTTTGCAAGATTCACGGCATCCTCTCCTGTAAGCCATTGGGTTGGATTGGTGTATGAAACTACTTCCATGTCTATGCCAGCCTTGTCAAGTTCCGCGATACGCCTCTCCCCCAACTCAAAGAGATCAGGAGTGCTGGGAGCATCGGCAGGAGCCGGATGAAGGAACTGTTGCGCATAGGGATACGCTTCCTGAATTGTCTTTGCTACGGCAGCCCCAATAGTCTTGCTGACCATATGCTCTTCTAATGCAATTATTTTCATATCTGATTTTATTACTCAACTTTCATATATGAAAGTTGAAGGTTAAGGGGTGATAGGGGTATAAAGTTATGAGGAGAGAAGAACGAAGTTGAAAACCAAAAGAAATATCTTTTTCAATAGAACAATCAAAGCAACAAAATTGTTGATATATCAACAAAAAAAATAAATCGTATGAAAGTATTAGTGACATCATCGACAGGCCTGACAGGTAAAGCAATTGTCAGAGCTATGGCAGCAAAAAATATAGAGGTCAGAGCCATGGTACATTACGCCAATAGATCTGACGAAATGCTTCGAATAGGTGCATCAGAGGTTTTTATAGGAGATATCTCTTCATATGATGATCTTCTTTCTGCTATGGAAGGAGTAGATGCTATCTATTATATTTGTCCTACAGCAAGGGAAGATGAAGCTGAGATTGGCAAAATGGCAATTACGGTAGCAAAAAAAGCCGGTGTGTGCAGATTCGTCTACCAGTCGGTTCTTCACTCCATCGAACCGGAATTACCGCATCATCGTCAAAAGCTTGAAGTTGAAAGAGACCTCGTCGACTCCGGGTTATGCTACTCCATCGTTCAACCTGCACCTTTTATGCAAAATATTCTGAATGCCAAAGATGCTTTGATAAAGAACAGACTATTTGTGCAGAAGTTCTTCACCGAAATAGACAGCGCCAATCGTATTAATCTAATTGATGCTGAAGATTTCGGGCAGTGTGTTGCTGAAATTATTGAGGAGTTCCAATATGCATACTCCACCTTGGAACTTTGTGGTCCTGAAAACCTTTCAGTCTCTGCAATGATTTCAGCCATGGAGGAAGTATCAGGGCAAAAGATTGGGTTCAAGTATATATCTGATGATGAACTCAGAATGTCTATGTCGGCAAGAAATGCCTCGGAATATTCGATAGAAACACTGCTACAAATGTTTCATCATTATAATGGAGGTGATTTCTGCGGTAGTGATTTCGTTGCCACTGCTATTCTTAAAAGAAAGCCTGCAACATTTATAGAATTTCTTAAACGAGAACTAAGATGACGAATGGTGAATATGATTTATTAGGAGTGTATCTGGATTTTGCATTTACCTCACTTGTGGCTGAACTTAACCGCTCACTCCATAGTGTTGGATTGCCCCTCAATCACGCTCAATTTGTCATAATTCAAAATCTATTTCTAAAAGATGGCCAAAGTCAAAGCGATATTGCCAGAAAAGTCGGTAAAGATCGCGCAGCCATAAGCCGCTCTCTTAATACATTGGAAGAGAACGGCTTTATCCGCCGTAAAGCAGTATCCGGCTCAAAAAACGGAATATTCCTGACTGAAAAAGCAATTGAAAACCGTGACAAAATAGCGAAAGCCATAAACATGGCCACTCGCAAAGCACGTGAAGGAATGAGCGATGGAGAATATGACTGTGGTATAAATTTTCTTATGAAGATACAAGAAAACCTTTCTTCTTCAGGCAAATCTATTTAATATCATCGTACCAATTTCCTCATCAGTGAAACTGGAAATTAATAAATCTCAATACTCAAGATTTTTTCATTGGATACTAAGCCTTTAATTTTCCGGATATAGATTATGACCCCGTATAACTAAAAATCAAAAATTGTTGCATATTAAGAGTTTATTTATTATCTTTGCACCGATAACCTATGTGAAACTTTTATATTCAACTTACAATTCGATGATTAAACTTTACTCAGTGGCCGCAGGCATGTTGCTTTCCTCGGCGTTTTCAGCAGGTGCACAAGGCACCCTTTATGTGGATGTGGGCACCAAAGGCCACGACATCAACCCAGGCATGTACGGCATCTTCTTTGAAGAGATCAACCATTCAGGCGATGGTGGCCTTTACGCAGAGCTCCTCCAAAACCGTGGGTTCGAAGAGCAAGTTATGCCTGGAGGTTTCAACAAGATCAGCGATTTCAAGATCCAGAGCGACAAGGTGACAGAAATGTGGAGTTACCGTGCTGAAAACCAGCTGACCTTAGACTGGGATTTCGCAAAGAAAAAAATGACCGGATGGAAAGTCGACAGTGAAGGCTGCTCGGTTTCCCACGACGTAATCACTCCCGCCACCCCTCTCCATGAGAACACCCCGAATGCAATGAACTTGGTCATCAGCGGTGCGAAAGAGGGTGCCAGTGCCCGTCTCATCAATACCGGCTACTGGGGTATTGCTCTTGAGAAAGACGGGAAATATGACCTCCGCTTCTACCTCAATACTTCAAACTACAGCGGCAAAGTCAAAGCCGTCATCTACGATGCCGACTGCTCCAAAGTGCTTGCCGAAAAAGAATTTGATGTAGACAATTCAGGCGAATGGAAAGAATATACCGCTGTCCTGACCTCTCCTGAGACCCTCAACAATGCCAACTTCGCCCTCGTCTTCACCGGCAATGGCAACATATATGTTGACTATGTATCCCTCTTCCCTCAAGACACTTTCAAGGGGCGTCCCAACGGCATGCGCAAAGATGTAGCTCAGCTTCTTGCTGACCTCAAACCCAAATTCATGCGTTGGCCCGGCGGTTGTATCGTCGAAGGTATCACCCTCGAAAATCGTGTGAAATGGAAAGAGACTCTCGGTGATCCCATGACACGCCGTGGAGAATACGACCTATGGGGTTATCGCTCCACTTGGGGAATGGGCTACCACGAGATTCTCCAGTTCTGCGAAGACACCGGCATGGAATGCATGTTTGTAGGCAACACAGGTCTCGCCTGCTGGAATAAAGAATATGTCAGCGGTGCAGAAGCTCTCGAACCTTATTATCAGGATATCAAAGACGCAATAGAATATGCCATTGGTGACCCTGCCACCAACGAGTGGGCGAAACGTCGTGCAGATGCCGGTCATCCCACACCTTTCCCACTGAAATATGTGGAGATCGGCAACGAGAACTGGGGCGCTTGTTATGATGCCAATTTCAAGTATATTTATAATAAATTGAAGGAAGAATATCCTCAGCTGATCTACCTTAATACAATGGGTATCGACCACGCCGAGGAATTCAATCTCCGTTTAGGTGAAGATATGATCGACCCACACTGGTATGTGGATCCCGAATACTTCTATAATAACCGCAACATTTTCGATAAGACACCTCGTGGTCATTACAACATCTACGTCGGTGAGTACGCCACCAACGCTCTCGTAGGCGACGGCAACATGGATGCCACCCTCTCCGAGGCTTCTTTCATGATCGACATGGAGCGCAACTCCGATATAGTCAAGATGGCTTCTTACGCACCGCTCATCCAGAACAGCAACGCCGTCAACTGGCGATGCAATCTCCTTTGGCTCCGCTCCGGTGAATCTTTCGGTCGTGCCTCCTACTACAACCAGAAGATGTTCTCCGAAAATGTTCCCTCTTATAATATAAAAGGAGAGCTCCAGAGCGAGCGCATGGGTGTGCCCTATAACGGCCGCGCCGGTATAGGCACATGGTCCACTGCCGCCAAGTTCCGCAACCTTAAGGTTTCAGACCATAATGGCAAAGTGCTTTATGCTGCCGATTTCGCCAACAACCTCAGAGAATGGACTGAAATGCAAGGCACATGGCTCCTCTCCGGTGACGGTGAATACCAGCAGAATGATCCTAACAAGACACGCTGCATCACCCTTATGAACGGTCTCTCATTCCGCGACGGAGTGATCGAGGTCGAAGCTTGCAAAACCACAGGCAACGAAGGCTTCCTCCTCGTATTCGGTTGCAACGACGGCGATTGGGATCACTACTATCAACTCAACGTCGGCGGATGGAACAACACTGCCGTAGGTATCGAGAACGTGACAAACGGCGGCGGAGCCGTCATCTCCGAGCAACCCAAGTTCAGGGTCGAGAACAACCGCTGGTATAAACTTAAGGTCGTACTCAAAAACGGACAGGTTGAGGCCTTCATCGACGATCAGCTCTATTGCACCGCCGACCTTACTCAGGCCGCAGGCGGCCGCATCAACACGCATACCGGTTACGATGCCAAAACAGGAGAGATCGTTGTGAAAGTTGTCAATGCCGAGAAAGAGCCACTCCCCCTCACACTCGTCCTCAACGCCAAGAATATTGCCGGCACTGCCAATGTTGAGACACTCAAAGCAGAATCGCTCTACGACGAGAATTCCTACGCCATGCCCGAGCTCATTTCGCCTGTGCAGTCTGCCATCAACGGTGTCACAGATAAGTTAAGCTATACTTTCCAGCCTTACTCATTTACTATCATCAGGATTAAGGCGGATCCCGCTGATGCAGCCATGGAGATACCTGCTCCCACTTACACCTGCGAGCCCGTGGTGCTCGACGCGGCTGAGATGGTGAGCGGTAACATTGCAGTCCTCCGCGACATGATCAAGGAGACCCGTACCATAATGCTCGACGATGTTCCAGGTTACGATGCCCTCCGTGTGGCTGTTGAGGCTGCCGATGCCGATCTGCAGACTGCCGATATAGATAAAATTGCAGCTGCCATCCCCGTGCTCAAAGCTGCCATGGACACTTATTACAAAGGACTCATGATCGAAGGCAACGAACTCACCGGCAAGATCCAGAACCCCGACTTCAAGAATGATGGTGACAACTCAGGCTGGTTTGGCAACATAGTGGTTCGCGCTAATGTAGCTGAGATGTTCAACACTAAGTTCAACATCTATCAGACAGTGGAAGGTCTCGATGACGGCTGGTATATGCTCTATGCTCAAGCTTACTATCGTAACGGCGATCACCCAACGGCTGCCGCACGTCACGCTGATGGCACCGAGGAGCTCCACGCCCGATTCAACCTCAACGAGATGTCAAAACCTGTTGTATCGCTTATGGGTGAAACACATGATGGCTATTGGTGGGCAGCCCCAAATAGCATGGAAGAGGCAAGCACCGTCTTCGCTGAATCTCCTGACTACTATGCCAACTACCTGATGACCTATGTCAAAGATGGCAAACTCAAGATCAGCTTCAGCAAAGATGAGATTGCCGATGCCGACTGGTTCCTCTTCAGCAACCTGCGTCTGTTCCGCGTCAACTCGAAGCACACCGGCGTCCTAACCATCGAAGAGGCAGTAGCCACCTTCTCACCCGCAGCTCAGATCTACGATCTTCAGGGTGGTTATATCGGCAGCTACGCCGGCTTCAACCGTCTCTCCCCCGGTATCTACCTCCTCACCGAAGGTACACGCACTGCTAAAGTTATGAAAAAATAACTCAAAACTTATTTGAACCTATAAAAGAAAGGGCATTCGTCAATTTTAATCGACGAATGCCTTTTTTACTCAATTCTCTGCTGATAGAACTTAGCAATTAGGCACAGAGCTTTATTAAAGCGCTGGAACTAGCAGATTTTCACAGAAATGATTATGTATATGAGTCATAATTCTTATAAGAGATAACACTAACTGAAAAACTTTGATTATGTCACTGGAGGATTGAGGGCTCAGACCTTTTTTAAGCAAAGAAGTGTTCAAATAGGACATAGAAATACTTTCTTTTCAAATAAGTAGAAGAATTACCCTTCTATCTTCAAAATGCATTAGAAACTGGGAATTCAAACTTTTTTGTTTTTCGAGCATTTATATTTTGTAGATTGCAATATTTTCATTAACTTTGCACTACAAACAAGGGTAGTTTCCCCGAAAGGAAATACTTCGAGTGCGAAAGCAACGATTTTAGGGATCGGTTTCGCCCGGTCGGAAAGAGCAGTCATTAGACCGCTCTTTTTTATTTAGTGGGGTATTACCTTTTGTCCAAGTAAGACTCCATTATCCTGAAATATATTATACTTTATGGCCTCGTACGAAGGATTATCCCTTTTAGGGTGAAGTAAATGAATTGTAACGGGATAGGCTATTAGATCAGCTATCTGCAAGCCTATTATGTTGTCTTTCTTATTCTTGAAACCGAACTCCCGAATCCTTGCTTGCAATCGCTCTGCAGAGACCCATTTTGTTCCCCGATTCCTTAAACCATTATAATAGTTGAGTAGCTTTTTATCCTCTTTTTTACCTCGGCGTTCTACAACAATAGAAATATCTGGGATATCATCATTTTTCGATTTGTCTACACAAAAAATACTCCTTTCAATAAGATATGATAAAGAAAGCCCGTATACGTCATCTTCTTCACCACGAACACAAAATTTACTTAGCTGTTCTTTCAAAATAGTACAACTAACGATTACATAGGCTTCATTCTGACTGAGTATTCTTTCGATACCTGAAAAAAACCTTGCTCTCAACTTCGCATCTGCAAGAACAGAAAAAGGACCGCGCCATTTACGAATATCTACAGAATGAATAATAACTTCCTTAGAACCAAATATGTCAATCTTTAAATCTTCAAACGCTTTGCTTAAAGCTCTGAGATTCTGTCTTGAAACGAGTATTCCGCACAAAGTAAATACCGGAAATCCCGGATCATACTTTGCGAGATTATGGTCTCCACATTCATCTATGAATAGATAATATTTTGATTTATCCTTATTTTCAGTTTCCATTGCGTATACAAAATTACTAAAAATTTCTTAACATAGCAACGAAATTCACCGAGTACAGTTGCATGAATCGGATAAATAACAGGGATTTTCTCTGTAACTTGCAAATTTGTGGGACAAAATACTTTTGAATTCCAATTACTACAAGAAATAAGCAAACTACCCTTGCTTGTAAGTATTGTCTGTCTGATTCTCATTATAATTCAGAAACACATCTTTCATAGTCATCAATTTTTCCATTAACGATTTTTACGCGTGTCATTCCTGACCATCCCATATCTAAGTACGATACGACGTACCACTCATCGCCAATAGGCTCTATACTACTAATTTGTGATACATCTTCTGCTCCCGGTTTGGAGTCTTGCGCTTCTGTTCTCAACGCATAATACGCATAACAAGAGTCGTTATCACAATCAGAGTCAAAGTCATCTTGAAGTTTTTTCAATGCGTTAGAAGTGAAATAATCGTCAGGGTTATCATTCCCATCAGTGTCAACTGCAAACACAAATTTATCGTAGATACTGCTAATCAATAGGCTGTCTTTATCGGTATGTAACTTAGATTTTGGTTGTGGAATGTTAGACTCATAT
>CAYSMP010000119.1:0-12484 GCA_964432215.1 uncultured Sangeribacter sp. | reverse complement strand
GACCCTGAAGGTTGACGTTGTACATATAGTCCTGAGCGGAGAGAAGCTTCATTGCAAAGTCGTCGGGAGTACCTTGAAGCACAACAACTGAAGCGTTGAAGTCGGTGGCTTCGTTCATGTTCTTTACGATCCAGTCTACAAAAGCGCGGAGGAAGTTGCCTTCGCCAAACTGAATAATTCTCTCGGGTGCCGTAGCCTTAGGTGCGGTCTGTTTGTTAAGAACTTTCATGTGTTTAGATTGATTCTTAGATAGGTTGTTTCCTTATGAAATGCAAAAATAACTAAAATTCTGTATATTTGCAAATAAAATGCCAATTATTATGATGTGAATATGTAATCACACATAAAAAAGGCTCCTTGAATAGTATTAATTTGTATACAGTTCAAGAGGCCTTTATATATTGAAAAATGGAAAATCATTAATATGATAATTGTTAGCCCCGCTTCTATCTGTTGGGGATGTTACCTTTGATGGGTCATGATGTACGCGGAGCATACTTGCTGCCATCTGTATTGCTTGGCTATCTTAGATGGAGAAAGAGAGGAGCACGCGTTGGTAGAAGTTGAAGTGGGAGGGGGCGAGGTTGAAGTCGAGGGAAGTTTTAAGCTCCATAAACTTGCGCCTTAGGAAAATGACCGACACCGAAGTGCGGTTGTAGAGGGATGCTGCATAGTAGGGTTCTCCCTGGTCGAGAATAAAGTTGTATTTATCATATAGGGGAAATAGTTTACCTCCGGCATAAAATGTATTCTTCAATTCCAAAAATTTCCATGCTATGTCAAAATCAGCCCAAATCCCGATTGGTGTTTTCCAGTCTCCGTCTCCACGATCGCGAGTGAGGGCTCCAAGTACTCCTACTCGCAGAGAGCAAGAATCAAGGGGTGTGTTTTGTGCTATTTTTGTAATATTTATTCCGGCATAGGGATTATAAAGGAGATTATCTACTACATGCTGTCCCGGGGTAACCTTATCAAGTGCAAGATGGTTCATCATGGCAAGACCACCCCAAAGGAATTTTCCTCCGGCATGGTAGCGTTCGCCACTTGCGATAATATTGAAAGCCTCTCTCTGAGTATCTGTCTGCATTCCCCGCCAGTCAAGGATGGCTTGTATATAACCATTCTCGTTGCGGTAGCCAAGGAATGCACCTCTGATATTGCGCTGGCTGTATTTTATAGAATCATTCCAGATGTAGTTGGGCATTTCGGCATATAGCTGGTCTCTTCCGAACATGCCCATTGCATAACGAAGACCTTTGTTTTCATATCTATAGTATACAGTAGGAGATATTCTATGTCCTTCCCATTCGCAGCCTATAGGTTGAGTCCAGACTGCTCCTGCGGCTATACGGTGGCGTCCCTCGTAGAGGCTCACGCCTATTTCAGGGGAGAGCTGGGTCTGGAAGAAAGTTTTTGCCGAGGCATGTTGGGTATCACCTTCACGGTTGTCGAAGACGGCAGACATGTCAACACTCCAATAAAGATCCGGCCTTTGAGCATAAAGGCCGGATAGACTTGAGAGGGCTATAAGGGCACCTGCGAATAGAGTCCTAACAATCATATGTATCAGAGAATATCAGGTTTTCGAAAAGCCATGAACATTCTCGGCAACGCAGTGTAGAGTCTGCTTACAGCTATTAGCGAAAGATAGCCGAATACGCTTCCGAAAGCAGCTCCACAAAGAATGTCGGTAGGATAATGGACACCACAATAAAGTCTGGAAATACTTACTACAACGGCCCAAATAAATATCATTGCAGTGAATTTTCTTGAGCGCATCACGCAAGATAAAAGAGTGGCGAGAGCGAATGTGTTAGCTGCATGACATGAGGGCCAGCTATAGCCACCTGGTTGTATGCCCTTTACCAGGTAAATTGCTTCGAATATTGGGTTTGCGGGATTACATGGACGTAGCCGGCCGATGTATGGACGAATTACGTGTGCGCATACTTGGTCGGTCAACGTGATAGCTAAAACTACTGCTACAAGAGTCAAGGCAGCGTATTTTGGACCTAATTTTTTGAAGAGAAGATCGATAAGTACCAGATAGAAAGGTATCCATATCCATCTCCCGGTGACAAGGGCCATAAATTCGTCCATGAATGCCGTATGGTGGCCATTAAAGAACAATAATATTTGTTCGTCAAGCGAAGTCAGCGTTTCAATCATTTCTTTGGTCAGTTCTAAAATTCTTATGTTAGTTCGTATGTATGTTATTTTTCTCGCAAATATAGTTCTTTTTTTCGGATATTCAAAGGATTGGGAATTTTTTTTGTAATTTTTTAATGAATACTGATAAAATAGTAAGTAATAGTAACAAAAATTATTATAAAGCTCAATATATATAAGAGTATATAAGAGAAGTTGTTTATACTTATTTTTATTAAGAATTCGTCATATGTTGGCTCATAAACTTAGTTTTTAAGGATACTCGCCGATTTTCAATTCGAGAGGATTTTTATTCATGTAGATGGAGCATTAAAAAGAATCTTCAGCTTAACTTTCCATTGTAATTTTTAAGTAGATGGCAAAAATTAATGATATCATAAATGCGAGATAATCTTGAGGCAACCTGGCTGCGGAGAGAAGGAGCATAATATAAAACCCCAGACAATGTCCGGGGTTTTATACCATGTTGGCATCATGTCACTCCATTGTTTAAAAATGGGAGGTGCCGTCGAAGCAATGTGTGCAGACTTGGTCTTTGGGGAGGCCGATAGCTTCAATAAGGTTTTCGAGAGTATTGAACTTTAAAGAAGTCAGTCCGTAGCGTTCGCGCATCTTTTCTACCATCTTGCAATAGCGGCAACTGCCTGTCTTGGCATATTCTTCGAGATGTGCATTCGGGTCGCCTTCGAGTTCTTCTATTATACGACGGGTGAGGAGTTCCATCTCAGATTTCGAAGAAGTAAAGTTGAGATAGCGACACCCGTAAATGAGAGGAGGACATGCGATGCGCATATGCACTTCTTTTGCGCCGCAGTCGTAGAGCACCTTTACATTGTCGTTGAGCTGAGTGCCGCGCACTATGGAGTCATCGCAAAAGAGAGCACGTTTTCCTTTAAGCATAGCCTCGTTTGGGACGAGCTTCATCTTAGCAATGAAAGAGCGCATTGATTGGTCAGACGGAGTGAAGCTTCGGGGCCATGTCGGTGTATATTTGGATATGCATCGCTGGTAGGGTGTGCCGTGGCCTGCAGCATAGCCGAGAGCCATGCCTACGCCTGAATCCGGTATACCTGCCACGCAGTCGATTTCAGTCTCAGCGTCTTGTTGGCCGAAGGCATAGCCTGATTTGAATCTGACTTCCTCTACGTTCCGGTTTTCATAAGTTGAGGTCGGAAATCCGTAGTAGACCCACATGAAGGCACATATCTGCATCTCTTTATTTGGCTTGCGGAGCTGCAGGATGCCATCGGGTTTTAGCTCAACTATTTCACCGGGACCTACATCGCGAAGAAGTTTGTAGTCAAGGTTAGGAAAGGAGGTAGATTCGCTGCTTACTGCGTAGCCATCTTCCTTTTCTCCAATGACTATGGATGTGCGTCCGAGTTTGTCGCGCCCCACGATCACGGAGTCTTCTGTCAAGATTAGCATAGAGCAGGAACCCTTGACTTTGTTGTAGACATTTTCTATACCTTCAACAAAAGTCTTTCCTTGATTTATTAGAAGGGCTATAAGTTCTGTTGGATTAGTGACACCGGAACTGAGCTCTGCGAAGTGAGCTCCACTGTCGAGAAGTTCCTTCTCAAGCTCCTCCATGTTGTCGATTTTCGCAACAGTTACTATTGCGTAGCGTCCGAGATGTGAATTGATGGTGATCGGTTGTGGATCTGTATCGCTGATGACTCCGATACCCATGTTGCCTTTGTATTTATGCAACTCCGATTCAAACTTGGTTCGGAAATACGAGCTTTCGAGCGAGTGTATCGATCTGCAGAACCGTTTTTCTTCCGGATCGTAGGTCACCATGCCGCCGCGGCGAGTGCCAAGATGTGAATTATAGTCAACACCGTAAAAAATGTCGTTGACACACTTTCGTTTTAGGGCTGCGCCAAAAAAACCTCCCATAAGATTGTAAAGTTTAGCTTATTACCTGTATTTAGATGACTCCGTTGGATAGGCCAGGGCTTTCTTCTTCGGAATCACGATGCAAAATTAATAAAAAGTTGGAAAAAATCTTATTTTCTATTGAAAAAAATACAATAAAAAATAAAGGCTTCGCGACTGTCGTGAGTGCGAGCGAACACCAGTGAGTGCAGATAAACCTAAAAAACAAATGCCCGTATAATGCTTTTTTATTGAAAAGTGTGGATTTTAACAATTTTTTTTTTAATTTTGCAAAAGCAAAAGATTTTATAAAAAATTCACATCATGAAAAAGGTTTTATTGACTGCAATAACGGCACTTCCGTGTCTAATTGTGTCTGCTCAGAATTTGAAGAATTATGAGCAGGGGAATCCCAGGGATCCAAATTATGATTACTTGAAGGATTTTGCCCCTCTCAAAAACTACATTGACTATGACAAGTTTCCCAACTTTAAGCTTGGCATTGGCACCACAGTATATGACTATCTAAACAACTCGTCAATAGCCGGAATGACCAACGACAACTTTACAGAGACCGTCGCAGGGAATGCCATGAAGATGGCGAGTTGTGTGAACAACAACGGAGGAATGGATTTCACAAGCGTAAAAAACTATGTGAAAGCCGCAGAGAAAGCTGGTATCAACGTATATGGCCACACTCTTGCTTGGCATGCCCAGCAGCCAAACGGATGGCTAAGAGGTTTGATTAAAGATAAGCCGGCAGTGCCCTTTGAGAATCCGGACACTATGGTCAACGTAGTGATTGGAGAAAAGGATTATCGAACCCAACAAAATGTAGGTTGGACAGGAGATCAATCAAAGTTTGGTTTTTCTCTTAATTTTTCATCAAAAGATGGGCTGAAGATTCATACTACGAAGATTGTCAATTCCTGGGATGTTCAGTTTGTAGGCTATGACAACATTCCCACGGAAGCCGGAAAAACATATCAATTCACGTTTGAAATAAAGGGATCGCAACCTGGTACAATGCATTCTAAGCTTGGAGACTGGGGGAGCGGCACGAACACTGACTTTGCATTCACTACCGAATGGGAGGAGGTGACCGTGACATATAAAAGCCCGATCAATAATCCTTTCCTACTCTTTCAATGTGGCGACTTTGTAGGTGATATTTATATCCGCAGTATAAAGGTAAATGATAGCGTAGGAGCAATGAAGAAAGATGAAGAGCGCCGCTTCCTTAAAGTTGAGGCTTCTGTAAAGCAGTCAGAGGTATGGGACAATCAATTCTGGATTCTATCTTCTTCAAATTTCTCAGCGGGACAAAGTTATGTGTTTAAAGCTGATGTACGAGCGGATAAACCTGCAAAAGCATCCACCCAGATACATAATGAGCCGGGCAGTTATGTAGATTATCAAGCATTTGGAAATATTGACTTCAGCACAGAGTGGAAGACAATCGAAATTAAAGGTAATTTTGTCAAAGGTGGCAAGTCAATCGCTTTTAATCTAAGCGAGCTTGCCGATGCAAATACCTACTATTTCGACAATGTCAGTCTTAAAATAGCTGGAAAAGAAAAATTACTGAATGGAGATATCGAAAATGATGATCTCTCATCATTCAAAATGAAAAAAGGAGGAGGAGCTGTAGTTGCGCCGCAAATAGACCATACATATTTCACACTTACCCTTCCTCAGAATACTCCTTTGACTAAGGAAGAAAAAAGAGAAGCATTATGTGGTGCGATGGAGAAATGGATAAAGGGAATGATGAATGCCTGCGGCGGCAAAGTAAAAGCTTGGGATGTAGTCAACGAGGCTATATCCGGTGGTGGAAACGACGGCAGTGGAAACTACACTCTTCAGCATTCTGAAGGCTTCAATGGCGATGCCACATGGGATGTCGGAGGAGATGCTTTCTATTGGCAAGACCACATGGGAGATCTTGAATATGTCCGTAGTGCAGTCAAATATGCGCGCCAGTATGGACCGGAAGACATTAAACTCTTTATAAATGATTATAACCTTGAGAGTGACTGGGATGGCAACAAGAAGCTTAAATCACTCATCAACTGGATTGATAAGTGGGAGGCTGACGGAGTGACATATATAGATGGAATCGGCACCCAGATGCATATTTCATACTATGAAAATAGCGGCACCCAGGCGAGCAAGAAGAAAGCTATCACAAATATGTTTAAGCTGATGGCAGCTTCCGGAAAACTTGTTCGTGTGAGTGAATTCGACATGGGCTATGTCAACGCGAGCGGGAGAGATGTCCCGACAGCGGAAATGACTGAACAGCAGCATCAGAATATGGCAGACTACTTTGAGTGGATACTTAAAGAGTATTTCCGTCTTATTCCACCTGAACAGCAATGGGGCATTTGTTTTTGGTGTCCTACTGACTCTCCTGCAAATAGCGGATGGCGTGCGAATACTCCCGTAGGAATCTGGACCAATACTACACTCTATCGTAAGCATGTATATGCCGGTATTGTCAGAGGACTTGGAGGTGTTGAGTACACAGGCGTGGATGAGATCACTGAGGATCCATCAGCTTTATTTGAGAACAATGCTACAGGTATTTATAATATCAATGGAGTTCGCTATTCTGATGGCGTGAAATTCTCGGATCTTCCTTCCGGATTATATATTATAGATGGTAAGGTAGTGATGAAAAAATAATAAAGTCCAGACTCAACTTAAAGATTACAAGTAAATAAGACAAGGGGACGCTCGCACAGAGCGTCCCCTTGTCTTATGATAAAGTAGCTATTTTATTATTTTGATTTCTTCGACTTGAGTGGTATTTTGGCTACAATGCGCTCAGCAAGGGTTTTCTTATCAAGAGGATGAATGTCGTTCCATTCACCCAGATCGTAGTTCTCTACTAAATTGCAGTTGGAGACTTTGTCGCAGGTGGCTTTCTGCACCTCGCGCATCTCGGCCCAAGCCGCCCGGCCACCTTTATCTGATTCTGGAAGATAGTTGGCGAGTTCCACTACATAGAAGGGGAGTGTCTTGTCGTTACGGTCGCTTCTCCAAAGATCTACCATCTTTTCAAGCAGTGGTCCATATTCATTGCGCGTTGCGACATTGCTTTCTCCTTGATACCATACTACGTTTCCAACAGGATACTTATTGGTAGGTGAAATCATGGAGTTATAGAGCACGGTAGGAGAGTAGCACCAGAATGTGCTTCCGGGAGCTGAGGGCATCCGATTTCCGGGATGATATTTCCAGTTACCCTCCAGAGATATCTCCTCCCCGTTTTCGAAAACTAACTTGTAGGGCTTTTCAGGGATGAATTCTCCCATGCCCCCATTGGATACAAGCCGGACGGTGATGGTATTTTCTCCAGGTTTCAGAAGTCCGTCACGAAGTTTATATTTACGCGGTGGATAGCAATATGAGACAGTTCCTGCGAATTCACCATTGACGTATGTAGAGTCAGAATCGACAAGAACACCTATACGTAAGGTTGCTGGCTGAGATGCGAGTTCGACGGGGACATTTACTTTTTTTACAAACCAATGGCTGCCACCGATAGGATTATAGCCGTCGGTGGCCCAACTTCGATCTTTAAGGATATCTATATCTTTCCAGTTGGAGACATCAGTTGAAGAAGCTTCCCAGTGTTCCTTACATCCGGGATCTCCGGCCCAAAGTGCGGCATTCCATCTCCCTTGCTTTTCTCTTTCGGTAGCGGTAACACGGTCACGATAACCCTGGTCCTTGTCAATTGATAGCTGTGCCAGTTGACGGGGATAGGAGGCAAGCGACTTCTCGCTCATCCATGCCTCGATTGGAGTGCCACCCCAACTGCAGTTGATTATTCCCACGGGGCGACCGGTCTTCTTATTCATCTCCATAGCAATGAAATAGCCCAGGGCTGAGAAATTGCGGCTACGCGAAGGAGTTGTCTTTTCCCAGACACCTCCCTTTAGGTCCTCAGCCGGACCATCGAAGTTTATCTCTTTAGGAGCGATAAACTGCCGAACTTGATCGTTGCTATATTGAGATATCAAATCGCCATACATATCTTCTACTCGATATACGTAGAGCTCCATATTGCTTTGGCCGGAACATAAGACAACATCGCCACTTAGCACGTCTTTCAGTGTCTTGTCTCCTATTTGCAATGTGTAAGGGCCACCTGCCTTAAGTGCAGGAAGTTTGACTTCCCATTTGCCATTACTGTCGGCTTGTACTCTGGATTTGCGTGCTCCATTGATTTTGATATCGAATTTTTCATCTGGATCAGCAGTGCCCCACAATGTCAAAGGTTTTGTCCATTCCACTACCATGCCATCCTGAAGTATTTTTGCCGGATGTACTTCAGCATTGGCCGCAAGTGGAAGCAGAAATGTGGAGAATAACAGTATTTTTTTCATAATTAGATATTCATAATTTCAACTCATAAATAGTTAGGCTCAAACTTTTAGTAGCGGTATAGCTTGACGTGGAGTGCCTTGAAGTCGTCGACACCAATTCTTACATGTCGACCTTGATGTGTCTCATCTCCATTCAGGCGGCGAATGACTTTGAAAGTTCCATCTGGATTGATGTCAATCTCATCGCAACTTAAGATACCGATACGTTCGTTTCCGCTCCATCTTTTTTCTTTTGTGGCTTCTCCGGAAAGCATGAAACCATCCTCTCCCAGTTTCTTCTCAGATGAAGTTTCATTGGAGGATTCCCATTTTATTACTATACCGGATCCTGCAATTAGATAGTCGTCGGCGCCAAGCTTTATGACCATTCCGCCTCCATCCGGCCATACACTTCCGTCAGATGCACGGCTATCCCATGGGAGAGTGAAGAAATGTGAAGCAATAGTTTTTATTCCCTCATCTTCTATTATCTTTGATTCTTTTGCATTTTCACCATCGAAAAGCAGACCATAGCTCTCATTTTTTTCTGAACAATATGGTTCGAGTTTCTGCAGAAGGGTATAAGCTTGCTTCAGTCTTTCGGCTTCTTCTTTAGAAGCATTTTCTATAGAGAAGGGGCTGAATCCAATTGCATTGTGCTGGCCAATCGCATAGAAGGCGTGGACACCACTATTGACGGAACGTCTGATCTCAGGAATGAAAAGTGGATTTTCATGGTAATCGTATTGGAGAAACCATGGAGCAAAGGGAGGATCGTATAGATCGGGAGATATAAAGTCGATTGATGGGGCACCGGTTTTCCAAATATTCCCTAATCGTGCAATTGGTCCGGCCGATGGATACTGTCCGGGACGACGCCCGCGACTGTCAAGAGCTGCATTGACATAAAGGGGGACGGATGGGAGCAACTTGCGAGCAGATTGTGCGAGCCTCTCCACATACTGTGCATAATTCCATGCCATAAACATTTCGTCTGTGTAGTCAATGTCTTCAGCAAGATTCTTCCAGTCAGTGCCCGGTTTTACCTTGAGGGCGGCTGCCAATGGCTCAGGCACACCTTTCGAATAGGCTTTATCTGCAAGTCTTGAATGATCGCGTGCGGATTCGAGCATGCCAATTTCATTTTCAATTTGAATCATGCTTACAGTATGGTTGTGATCATTGGCCTTTAGATAAGAGATCATTGCATTGAAAGCATTGAAATCAGCATTAAGGACCTCATCACTGAATGCACTCAAAATTTCCAGCGGTTTACCATTTTCTGTTACAGCTCTTGGAAATCTCTTTGTGTCGGTTTTCACCCAAGATGGAGCATAGCAACTCATGGAGTTTTTCCATGCGCCGAACCATAGCAAGACAAGTTTTAGATCGTTACGTTCAGCTGTAGTTATTGCTTCGTCGAGAAGAGTGAAATCATACTTTCCTTCCGAAGGCTCCACGAGCTCCCAATAGACGGGCATCAAAACGGTATTGAGCCCCATTTCCTTAAGGCGAGGAAAAATAGACCTTAAGTCTTCTTGGGATGATGCCGAAGAATTGCCGAGTTCTCCACCAAGAATGAGATAATCCGGAAGGCGCACATCTGGATACGCACATAGTGTATTTACAGATGTAAGGAATGATATTATAATTGAAGTGAATTTATTCATTATGTCTCTTTTCAAAAGGAGAAAAAAGAGTAAACATTAGCGTTTAGAGTCGAGTAGCTCCTTTGTGGGGTTGGTGTAGTTGTCAATGCCGAGTTCGACCGGTATCATTTCCTCCAGAGTGTGCATAGAGAGGCTTGAAGGTTTCAAAGCGGCTTTCTCTCCAAAATATTCGAGGCAAGCGTCTCTCCACCATATTGCATCCTTGTGTTGGGTAAGTAGCCTGTTTTCGATATCATTGTAGATTTCAGGATCTACGCTCCCTTCAAATCCACGCCATGACTTACGCATTTCAGCCACGCCCTCCACTCCGGAATCATAATGACGATTGAGTGCTTCCCATACGGTCTCTCCAGATGTAAGTCTGTGGTTCCAGTCAAGATGGTGAAACCATAAGAGATATTTTTCTGGGCACGTGTTTACATTCTCAAGAGTGTTAGCAAACTCATCTGGATATTGAGCAGTGGCGCCGCTTCCAGTAGCTATTGTACGGTCAAAGCCAATTCCATCTTTGTCTGCTCTGTGATAATATTTCGGTAGCCAGTCCGGACGCGCCCCTGCCGGGTCACACCAAGGTTGAGGTCCATAATGATGTCCAAACGCAAAGAGATGGTGAAGACCCATGGGCATCATGTAGTCAACTACATGTTCGCGACTTGTCCCCATCATTTTTTTGAAATCTTCTTTCTGGGAGTTGTCGAGAATCAGCCATGGAGTCATTTCAGTCCATTCTTCCACTATCTCGTCAGATTTGATATTTGGATCCCATGCAAGTCGTCCGAAAGCATACCAATTGGCTTGGGCAAGAGGATGCCCTGTCATATTTTCGTCATTGCCGATATTGGCTACTCCGGCCACACCTTTTATATTTTCGGTTGGAGCTTCATTAAAAAATTCTTCCCACATAGGGGCAAGATAAGCAAGCTGATTGGCGTGGCCGAGATATTCCTGTGTGATCTGAAGTTCGGCAATCAGTGGCGTCTTGGTCATTCCGGCAAATAGCGGACTATATGGTTCGCGCGGTTGGAAATCAACAGGTCCGTTTTTCACCTGTACCATGACGTTGTCGTCAAATTTTCCATCAAGCGGATTAAATTCGACATAAGCTTGCTTAGCTCGGTCGGGGTCAGAAGGGGAGTATACAAAAGCACGCCACATCACAAGGCCGCCGAATGGTTTAAGGGCTTTAGCAAGCATGTTGGCGCCATCTGCATGTGTACGTCCAAAATCGCAAGGTCCGGGCTGTCCTTCACTGTTTGCTTTGACGAGGAATCCTCCAAAGTCGGGAATAAGAGTGTATATCTCCTTTACTTTATTTTTCCACCATTTAGCTACATCCTTATTGAGCGGATCGGCTGTAGGCAAACCTCCTATTACACTTGGCGATGCAAAATTTATAGAAAGATACACCTTAATTCCATATGGTCGTAATATATCGGCTATTTCTGCCACCCTGTTTAGAATCTTTGGAGTGAGCATATTGGGAGAGGCATTGACATTATTGAGTACAGTGCCATTTATTCCTGCCATAGCGTTGGCAAGAGCGTATTTTTTGTAGAGTGATATCTGCTGTTCGGTCAGTGGTGAGTCCCAGTTCCAAATGCTCTTTCCAGCATATCCCCTTTCTATGGTCCCGTCAAGATTGTCCCAGTGGTTGAGAATACGGATTTCATTGCGTGGAAAATCTGTATGATTGTTGCAGTTGTCAGGTCGATAAAGAGACAGGGCTCCATAAAGCAGCCCCTCTCCGGTAGGAGCAGTGATTGTCACCGACCGGTTGAGACTATCTACAGATATGTTGTAGGCCTCGTCATTGCGAAAGCCTTGTTTTTTTTCAATCAGTTTGATTTTATTGAAGTAATCGTCGGGAGAGAATTTAGAGAGAATGGAAGCTGCGTTGATGGCTATTGGATTTTTTCCATTATAATCCACTGTGCAAGTGTTGGCGTTGACTGTAGGCAACCATAGTTGTGAGTCGCTACGGTCTGCAAATGCAGAAACGTAGAAGATAGATGTTAGAGCTAAGGTCTTTATTAATGCATAATTCATAATTCGAAATTTTACTACGCACACGCTTGAAGCACGCTGAGCGTGCTTACTGCTAATTTTGCAGAATGGAATTAGAGTGATCGTAATAATTGAGAAAAGGGAAGGCAGGAGTTCTGCCTTCCCAAGCAATATTTTTTAAGAATTGTCTTGAGAAAGAAATCAATTCTCAATTCTCAATTGATTAAGCGTACATGTTGATGATAGCTTCGTAAAGCTCCTGCTTGCCTGAAGTCTGAGCGGGTTCGTTGACTTCGCGACCGATTTCAGCGAGCTGTTCGAGAGTAAGTTTGCCTTCTTCGAATTCTTTGCCCTTGCCGCTGTCGAAAGAAGCGTAGCGGTCAG
>CAYSMP010000118.1:0-12533 GCA_964432215.1 uncultured Sangeribacter sp. | reverse complement strand
TCTGCGTAAGGAGCCGGCTGACCGATATTGAGGTAACCCTCATTTTTCATGATGGCATATTGGGTGGCATTGAGGATATCGATTGATTTCTGCTTCGACTGCCATCCATATGTGAAGTCGTAGGATATTTTTGCGCGACCCTGCACACCATTCTTTGTAGTGACGAGCACAACACCATTGGCAGCACGTGCACCGTAGACTGCACCGGAAGCAGCATCCTTAAGCACCTCGATACTCTTGATATCGGCTGGGTTTAGATAGTCGATGCCGCCGTCGATAGGCATACCGTCGACTATATAGAGTGGGTTGGAGTTGTTGATTGTGCCGACACCACGGACACGTATCTGAGCAGCCTGCCCCGGTTGACCGTTGGCTGTAGTAGCAGTCACACCGGCAGCTACACCTTTAAGTGCGTTCTGCACGTTGACGGGAGCTGTCTGGGAGAGGGTTTCCTCACCTACCTTTGAGATTGCTGCAGTCACGACACTCTTCTTCTGGGTGCCGTAGCCGACTACCACAACGTCGTCAAGAATCTGGGAATCTTCGATCATCTGAATGGTGAGGTCTGACATAGGACCTGTCACTTTCACCTCCTGCGGAGTGCAGCCGATATAGTTGAAATAGAGTGTTGACCCTTTTGGGGCATTGATGGTGAAGGCTCCGTCGAAGTCTGTTGCAGTTCCGGTAGCAGTACCTTTCACCATTACAGTCGCGCCTATCAGCGGCTCTCTGTCGAGTGATGATATCACCTTTCCGGAGACTTTGACATCCTGGGCGTAGAGTCCCAGAGAAGTCAAGATCGCGATTAGAAATAAGGTTAATTTCTTCATTTGGTTAGTTATTATTGGGTTAATTTATAATTCATTGCTCCTTGGTTATTTCTTTTGGAAGATGCGTACGTAGTCTACTATCATTGAGACCGGAAGTGCGTTTTCGTCAACTCCTTTGTAGCCTCCCCAGTCGCCACCCCAAGCGAGGTTGAGAATTGGGTAGAATGCATAGTGGAAAGGCCAGCTGTCGTGGTCGGCTCCCATAGATGCTTTTGTAGCGCGAAGTTGTACTTTGCCATCGACATATGTTATTATTTCATCCTCAGTCCATTCGCAGGCATAAATGTGGAATTCCCCCTCAGCACCGGCACAATACATCTCGTGAGTCTTCTGTGTGCCTTTGGTGTGGTTGTAGTTGCCGGTATGGAGTGATGAGGATACATAATTGGGGTTTGCACCTACTTCCTCCATGATGTCGATCTCACCGCAATAGGGCCATGGGTTTTTATTCCAATCTACGTTGGACGGCATCATCCAGAATGCAGGCCAAGTTCCTTTTCCTTTGGGCAAATTGATGCGAGCTTCGAAGTAGCCGTAGAGCCATCCTGTTCCCGGCTTGGCATTCATGCGGCCAGAATATATTTTACCATCTTTCCCTTTGAAGCAGTTGATATAAAGAAATCCATCCTTTATTTCGAGGGTGCGTTTCCCATCCACTTCTCTTGAAGTGTAGGTCTGCAATTCATTGTTGACATGTCCCGGAGCCCAGTTTTCGATGGTCCAGTCGCTACTTGGTACCGGTCCGACATTGAACTCATCGCTCCATACAAGGGTATAGCCTTCGGGAGTCTCTACTGTATCGCTTAGCTGCGATACTTTTATTTCGGTCTTATCGTTGCCACACGTGAGATAAATTATGGCATCGCGAGTAGTATTCTGATCATTTGCATTGGCCTTAACTTCTATTGTAGTATCACCTTTCCCTCCTTTAGAAGGGGTCATAGACAGCCATCCTGCCTCAGTGGTCAAGCTCCAGTCTGCATTTGCAGTAATAGAGAAAGAAGTAGAAGATTCCTGTCCGCCCAAAGTAATAGACTTCACGGAGGGAGTAGCCTTGGTGACGTATCCTTGAGTCAAGGTTACAGTTTTTACGGTCTTGCCCCCGGATACTATATTGAGGGTGGCACTGCGTTCGTCCATATCAGAATTTGCAGTGACTGATACTTGCACTTTAATATCGGAATCCTTTGTGCCTCCACTTGGTCTAAGTGTCACCCAATCGGCATCCGTGCGTATGGCCCAGTCAGCATTTGCTCTGACGGAAAGCTCGAGAGATGTTGCTTCCGATGTTGCTGTCAACGCTTCCGGAGATGTAGTCACTGTCACGCTTTGATTCCCCGGAGTCGGATCGTCTTTTGAAGAATCACCACAAGAAGCCATAAGAGGGAAACTTACTACGAGCGATAAGATCCAGATTATAAAATTTGTTTTCTTCATCATATGTAGGTTAATTTTTTTATTGGTTATTCGGTTAGACATTTGCAAAATTAATCAATCCATCAATACGCGGACAGAGTGAGAATATAAAGGTAAATGGCAACAATGTCAAACTGCTGTCATTTAAGATATTAGCTAAATAAGATAAGTAAATTATAGTGCTATTGCAATTAGAAATGCAAGCTCATTTCTTAGAGTATGGATCCTCATCTTCCGGAGTATTTCCGGCACGGTTGTTGTAGACTGTGCGGATAGAGACATTTAGCATCTCTGCAATTTCGGCGCTCTTCGAGATACCAAGTCGGCGAAGGGCATATATACGCAGTTTAGTGTTTAGGGTTTTTGTCTTTGCAATAGTTTCGGACGACACGCGGGTATTGTCGTCAGTTACCGTCTTGTTGTAGTCTTCTACGAAATCCGGATATATGGACAGGATTGTCTTGTCGAAGCTCTCATAGAATCCCTGATATTGCTCCTTTATTAGTTCCGGATCGTTGATGAGCACACCGAGATCATCGATCTGTTTTCCCTTATATTTCTTGAGAAGTTTCTTTCGGTAGCCTTCAAGTGTATTGATATATTGTGTTGTGAGTTTGAAAGCATAAGCGAGAAGGCTAAGTTTCTGCTTGTTGGCTTCATTAAGTTCTGCATTGGTCAATTCAAGAGATGCAATTGCTTCATCACGCTGGCATATGGATTTGTCGCGTTCCTTAATAGATTTATGGAGATCAGTATTCGCTTCCTTGAGCAGATTCCGCATCTTTTTTAGTTTGCGAAACTCTATGATTATGAATATAATACTGCCTATCAAAATAATAGATAAAATACCTAATGCCATTACGAAGGCCGACAGTCTTCGGTCACGCTTTTCCAGTTCATCCCGGTAGGCATCACGCACTGTGGGCAACACGTCAGAGAGGTTGACCATGCGGTAACGGTTGTGATAAAGGTTGGCTTGTTCTACTGTATATATAAGGTAGTTGTAAGCACGGTTGAGGTCGCCTTGCTCGAATAGGTAAGTGGCAAGTTCTTGGATTGCGGCAATCTCACGGTTGACAATCAAGGCGTCGTTGATGGCTGCTTTAGTCTTATATTTCACCATAGATTCATTGTCGCCCATTGCTTCGTAATAGCGTGACAACCAGTAGGCATCGATGGCATTGTCGCGTGATGCATGGTTGCTTTGGTCCACCTTTTTCTTAAGTTGCGATATATCAAGAGTTGTCATGTCCGTACCTTCTCGGTCTATAGCATAGGCAATGGGCACCCATAGGAGGTCTTGGGCTTCCGGCAAGTTCATCGCTTGAATAGAATCCCGGTATTGGTTTGCCATGGCGAGATCTTTTTTTGACATATCATGATTGGATTGCAGGTAGACTGACCTCATTGAATATATATACGAAAGACTACCGTAGAGCATTGACTTCATATCGTCGCTAAGACGTGATGTATCAATGCCTTTAAGTAGCTCCATAGTGGTGTCGAATAGTCCTTGTACGGTATAAATGAAAGCTTCGTGGAGTTTCCATCGGGTGAGCTCATCATAATCATCGGGCATGACTTTGGCTGTAAGTTTCCGGCTCTCCTTAGCATAGTAAAGAGCAGAGTCAGAGTCAAAGACGATATATTCATCGTATAGCTGTTTTGAGAGTCCAAGCCTTTCGCGGCTGTCTTGTGCTTTTGCAAGTGTCTGTCGGAGTCCCGAAATACGGATTTCTTTTTCCTTGACAAGATCTTTCTGATTTGCGATTATCGAATCGAGTTTCTGCAAGAGTTGGGTATTTTCTTTTATTGTCTGCGGGGAGGCATATGCAGCAAAAGAACCATAAATAATGGCAGTAATAATGGCTATTATGTATGTGTAAGACTTTAGTTTCATAGGTATGCGTGATAATCTGCAAATTTAACTATTTTTGTTGATACAATATAAAATGAGGAGTAATTTTAACATATGTTAAGGTTGACGTTTGTGTTTGCAACATAGACATATATGCATGCCTTAAAGATGATTGTAATTTTATTGACTTGACACTTTACTTAATTTATATTTATAGTAAAGCTACAAAGTATTGTAAATTAGTGTTTTGTTTTAGGATTTTAGATGATTTGTTTTTACTATGTGACTCTCTCGAGAGATTTATATTTGATTGTGTATTAATTTTGCACTCGAGGATTTTTATAGCCTCTTACTACAATTTCAATAAAACTGACCTGATATGAAAATAAAAGCAGAGATTTTAGCAGCATCCATGATATGCGTTGTTATCGGTGGAAATGCCGGAAATACGCCCCCTATCTATCTTGACGATTCTAAACCTATAGAAACTCGTGTGCAAGATGCATTGTCAAGAATGACAACAGCAGAGAAGGTAGCGATCATACACGCACAAAGTAAGTTCAGTTCTCCTGGAGTTCAGCGCCTCGGAATTCCAGGTATCTGGTGTACCGATGGGCCTCATGGTGTCCGTCCTGACGTGCTTTGGGATGAGTGGGAACAGGCCGGGGCTACCAATGATTCCTGTGTCGCTTTTCCCGCACTTACATGCCTTGCCGCCACTTGGAATCCTGAGATGTCGCTAATATATGGAGAGTCGATTGGTGAAGAGGCACGTTACCGCAACAAGAATGTCCTTCTCGGTCCCGGTGTCAATATATATCGTACTCCACTCAATGGACGCAATTTCGAATATATGGGTGAAGATCCTTATCTGACATCCGAGATGGTGGTGCCTTATATACAAGGTGTCCAGAAAAATGGAGTTGCAGCTTGTGTGAAGCATTATGCTCTCAACAATCAGGAGGTAGACCGCGACCATGTCAACGTCCTTGTCGACGATCGGACTCTCCATGAAATATATCTTCCTGCTTTCAAGGCAGCCGTTAAGGAGGGGGAAGCATGGAGCATCATGCCGGGCTACAACAAGTATAATGGCGACCATGCCTGCGAGAATCAGACTCTCCTTCTTGATATTCTTAAGGGTGACTGGGGTTTCGATGGAGTAGCTATCAGCGATTGGGGAGCCGTTCACAATACGGAGAAAGTAGCGCAGAATGGTCTGGACATGGAGTTCGGATCATGGACCAATGGTCTTAATTGGGGTGCAAGCAATGCATATGACAGTTATTATCTCGCCACTCCATATCTTAAAGCAATTGAAGAGGGGCGTCTTCCGATGAAGGATCTCGACGATAAGGCAGCTCGTGTGCTCCGACTTATCATGCGCACTGAGATGAACCGCAATCGCCCCTACGGCTCTATGAACAGCGACGAACACTATGCAGCTGCCCGCCGTATAGGTGGAGAGGGAGTCGTCCTGCTCAAAAATGACCGTGACCTTCTTCCTGCCGTTGGCAATGCAAAGAAGATTCTCGTAGTTGGGGAAAACGCTATTAAAATGATGACAGTAGGGGGTGGGTCGTCTTCGCTGAAAGTGCAGCGCGAGACACTTCCTCTTGACGGAATCCGTAAGGCAGCTGCAGAGAATGGCATTGAGGTAGCCTATGAACGTGGCTATGTTGGCGACGTCACAGGAGAATACAACGGAGTAAAGACCGGTCAGGACCTTAGCGAGAGCCGCAGTGCGGAGCAACTGATTGCCGATGCAGTCAGAGCTGCTAAAGATGCCGACATGGTGATCTTCATAGGGGGGCTTAATAAATCTGATCATCAAGATGCAGAGGGTGCCGACCGTAAGGACTTCAATCTTCCTTATGGGCAGAATGAAGTGATAGAAGCTTTGGTAGCTGCAAATCCGAATACTGTAGTTGTGACTTTGACCGGTAATGCTTATACTATGCCTTGGCGTGATAAGGTACCGGCAATTGTGCAAGGATGGTATATCGGTTCAGAGGCTGGCAATGCTCTCGCTGATGTGCTGTTTGGCAAGGTGAATCCATCCGGTAAACTCCCTATGACTTTTGCCAAAGATCTTAAGGATTATGCTGCGCATGCCAATGGAGACGCCGAGATGTATCCCGGAGTTGACGGAGACGTGAAATACAAGGAGGGTCTTGATGTTGGCTACCGCTATACCGACAAACTGAAGAAAGATAGGGTGAATTACGCTTTCGGTCATGGTCTCAGCTATACTACCTTCAAGTTAGGGCAGCCTGTCCTCTCATCTAAGGCCTATGATGGTAACGGAACAGTCACTGTGACGGTTCCTGTGACCAATACCGGCGACCGTGAAGGTGCGGAAGTGGTACAGCTGTATGTGCGCGATGAGAAAAGCTCCGTAGTGCGGCCCTATAAGGAACTCAAGGCCTTCGGCAAGATCAATCTTGCTCCCGGGGAAACCCACGACGTAAAGCTTACACTTGATAAGGATGCCTTCGCCTTTTATGATCCATCAGATAAGATGTGGACTGTAGAGCCAGGCAAATTCGAGATACTTATAGGTACTTCCTCAGATAAGATTGATTATCGCCTTCCTCTGGAATTTAAGGGAGGACCTCTGAAGATTCAAGACTGAAAACTTACGACTTTTTTAGGTTAATATAAAATTAAGGTTCGAATGGAACGTCGAGTGGATCATGCAGGCCCTCGACGAAGCAAAAAGACCGCTGGCCTGTGGAGGTCGGCGGTTTTTTATTTGCAGGAATGGATAAGAATTGTTAAATTTGCGCTATGAAGACGATGAAAAATTTCGCATATAAGACGTTGGGTTTGTTAGGGTGTCTGTTGGCACTCATGCTCGGAGGATGCGTGAAAAATGAATTTGAGGTTGATTTCGAGTTCCCGAAGGATCATATTGGCAACTATCTTATGGCGTACTACGCCTGGGATTCCAGAGGAGGACGCTGGATAGAGCATACCGCATCTATACAGGAGGGTGTGGCCGGTGCACGATGCATCACGCGTCTTCCGACACTTGTATACGTCAGCGATGCGTCCCAACCGGGTAATAATATTATCATATATGCCGAGAGAGGTGATAAGATTAAGGTGACAGGCGATGGACGTGATATGGCCTCCTGGAGCGTAAAGGGAAATAAATTATCGGAACGATGGAGTCAATGGCGAAACACATCCTATGCTAAGAAAAACGATACGAAGGCTTTTGAGAAAAGCATAGAAGAATATGTCAAAAAGAATCCCAAGGATAAGCTGTCGGCCATACTGCTGCTTACTGAGTGGAACCGTCAAGAGAATCCGGAAGGATTCGTAAAGCTATGGAACATGATCGACAAGGAGACCCGCAATCCTCAGCTTATGGAGATGTGTGGAGTGAATGATTTGTTGGGGGTGTTTTTTACTACAAATGCTGACGGAAATCTTGAATATGCCAAGAATACGAAGGTCAAAAAATTAGTGCTTCGTTCGCGCGATAATGGAACGGATACGCTGAATTTCAACAAGCCTTCTCTGATGTATTTCTATACAGAAAACAATTCTGCAAGACGCGAGACTGCCGATTCATTAAAGGCAATCACTAAGGCTTATCCGGATTCATCGAAGCGAATCCTTGCCGACATATACATGGAGTCAGACAGCATGACGTGGATCAATGCCATACGTAGGGATTCGCTTAAAGGTGTGGTGCGTGCATGGCAGCCCCGAGGCATCTCAGAAGGGGATATGGTCAAGATGGGCATCACTCGTCTGCCATGGTTTATTGTTAAGGATAAGGGTGCTAAGGAGACTTATGCGGGAGATGATCTGAAGGAAGCAATATCTGCTTTCCGTAAGGCGGCGGGAAAGAATCTTTGAACCTATAAGCTTAAAGTGGGCTTGCAAAACTATTAATTAAATAAAGCAATATATAATGCTGACGAAAGTATATTCAGCCGCTATCTCAGGTATAGATGCATTTGTGGTGACATTGGAGACAGTGGTGCAGAAAGGCACGTTGTTCAGTATTGTGGGTCTTCCCGATACAGCAGTTAAGGAAGCCTATACCCGTATTACAACGGCTCTGCAGCATAGTGGGATAGGATTTCCTCATAAGAGTACGATTATAAATCTATCTCCTGCGGATGTGAAAAAGGAAGGGGCTGCTTTCGATCTTCCAATGGCTATAGGTGTGCTTGCTTCAAATGAAAAGGTGCCGACCGAACATTTGTCAGAATACATGATAATGGGGGAGTTGTCGCTTGATGGTTCGGTGCTCCCCGTCAAAGGAGCTCTTCCTATGGCTATCAAGGCACGTGAGATGGGATTCAAGCGTCTGATTGTCCCTGAGGCTAACGTGACCGAAGCAGCCGTAGTGAATAGGGTAGAAGTATTTGGAGTTAAAGATCTTGCTGAGGCTGTTGGGGTGATTGCAGGAACTTCGGACCTACAGCCTACTATAATCAATACACGCGAGATATTTGCGGCCGAGGCGGAGAATTTTGACTTCGATTTTTCTGAGGTAAAAGGGCAAGACAGTGTGAAACGTGCCTTTGAGGTGGCCTGCGCAGGAGGACATAATATATTGATGGTTGGCCCTCCTGGAGCTGGCAAGTCGATGATGGCAAAGCGTCTGCCTTCAATATTACCTCCATTGAGCCTTGCGGAGGCACTGGAGACTACTAAGATTCATTCAGTAGCAGGAAAACTTCACCGCGGATCGATGCTGATGACAAAGCGTCCCTTCCGCACTCCACATCATACAGTGTCGCCAGTGGCCCTCGTCGGAGGAGGGGCTAATCCTATGCCCGGTGAGATATCGTTGGCCCATAATGGTGTACTCTTTCTTGACGAATTCCCTGAGTTCAGTCGAACTGTATTAGAGGTGTTGAGGCAGCCTATCGAGGACCGTACGATTACTGTATCCAGAGCTAAATATACAGTAGATTATCCTGCATCCTTTATGCTTGTGGCTTCAATGAATCCGTGTCCGTGTGGATATTACGGCCATCCTACTAAAAGATGTACATGCCAGGCTGGGGCTGTGGCTAAGTATATGAATCGCATAAGTGGTCCGCTTCTTGACCGTATAGATATACAGTGCGAAATCGAACCGGTGGCTTTTGATGATATGGCAAACCGGGCTCCGGCTGAGTCGAGTGCGTCCATCAGGGAGCGAGTGATAAGGGCGCGCGCTATCCAGAATCTTCGCTTTAAGGCTGAGAAGGGTATATATTGCAATGCTCAGATGAATTCGCGCCTGCTTCATCAGTATGCATGGCCTGATGAGCAGGGGCTTGCCAAGCTCAAAGATCGGATGACTAAGCTGAATATGTCGGCTCGGGCTTTCGATCGCATCCTGCGCGTAGCCCGTACCATCGCAGATCTTGAATATGCCGGCACTATGACTGCTGAAGAGGCTGTCACCGCTCCTGTCCTTAGCCGGCATATCTCGGAGGCCATTGGATATCGGGCTCTGGATCGGGCTTCTTATGGGAAGATATTCTGATAGAGTGCGCACTAAAGTTTGCACCTGAAACAAAAATTAGCCTTCGAAAGCTCTCCCCAAAGCAAATTTTTGTCTAAGGCCTGAGCTTCAGCGAAGGTAAGTGGGAATTAATCTTTAAGCCAGAAAGAAATGAGTAGAATTTGGACAGGAAATAATCGAGCCTCATGGCATGACTATACTTCCCGATGCATATACCATTTTACTTTGCTAAAGCATCCGGACTGCCCTTCCTTCGGAAAACTGATGGGAGATTGCTACTTGCCGATTGGAAGCCCTGGAAGCTCTTATGTCTGCGCATCTGATATCGGAAGAACTATAAAGGATAGTCTTCGTCAAATCTCAAATATTCATCCGGCTCTGCGTCTATTTCAATATGCCATTATGCCTGATCATCTCCACATGATTCTTTCTGTAGAAGACCAAATCGATGAGACTATAGGACGGAAACTTGGAGCTTTCAAGGTGTCCGTAAACAAGAGAAGCGGTATTGACCAAGTTTTTGAAAGAGGTTTCAATGACCAGATATTGACTAAGTCAAGGAAACTGGATGTCATCTATAATTATCTGCGCTCTAATCCATACCGATTGGCTATTCGTATGTCTAATCCGGATTTCTTTACCAGGCGTAATAACTTGATAATTGGAGGAATTTCATGTCAACTTTATGGAAATATTCATCTTCTTGATAATCCTTTCAAGGAGCAGGTGATCGTGCATAGGGCTGATTATGATGAGGTGTATTCTGCCAATAGGGATCGGTGGCTCTATATGGCTGGCAATGGAGGCGTATTGGTATCTCCTTTTATCAGCAAAAGAGAGAAAGAGATCAGGAGGGAGGCTGAATTATTAGGAGGCCGTTTTATTCTCATAACTAATAGCCCTTTAGGAGAGCGTGAAAAACCATGTGGTAAAGATTTTGATCTCTGCGCTCAAGGACGCATGCTGATTATTGCTCCGCAATCCCCTTTGGATTTTTCACGCTCTGCATGCCAGCAGATGAATTCCCTTGCTAATATGATAGCACGCCTATCCTATCAATCACAATTATTTTTGTAATCAATTATTTGCTTGTATGGAGTATAAACATTATTTTTGTAATGTTAAGTGGCTCACAAAAATTAAACGACATATATTAACCAAGCATCTGCAAGGGTCTTGATATGATAAATGCGAGCTACTTATTATGCTTGAAGAATAAACCTAAATTATATATATCATGAAATTACCGGATTTGAAAGAGTGGAAGAATAGCTTGGCGGGGTATTTTGACCTGTCGGCGGATTTGCTGCCGCAGGAGGAGGCGGAGACTGTGATTCGTGAAGGGGTGTCGTTTCGCGGGACTAATATACTGATTCTGATTATTGCGATATTTATAGCCTCGCTTGGTCTTAATACCAATTCCACAGCGGTCATAATCGGAGCTATGCTTATCTCTCCGCTTATGGGACCGATTATCGGTATCGGTCTTGCCGTCGGTATTCAGGATTTCGACCTTATGAAGCGCTCTTTCCGCAATCTTATGGCTGCGGCATTTTTCAGTATAATCACTTCGTGCATCTATTTCCTTATATCTCCCGTCAATGAGGGACACAGCGAGCTCTTGGCTCGCACTTCTCCTACTATATATGATGTATTCATCGGATTCTTTGGCGGAGCCGCCGGTATCCTTGCTATTGGAAGCAAGGTCAAGGGGAATGTAATCCCCGGTGTCGCTATCGCAACGGCCCTCATGCCGCCGCTATGTACGGTAGGTTATGGTCTCGCCACATTCCAGATGACATATTTCTTTGGAGCCCTCTTCCTATTCTTCATAAATTCCGTTTTCATTGCTCTTGCAACGACTGTGGGGGTGAAACTGATGAAATATCATGTCAAGGACTTTTCGAATCCACAAAGAGCTAAAAGGGTCAGGAATCTTGTATATTCTATCGCTATTTTGACGATGATTCCTGCCGGTTATCTCACATGGCGAATGTTTCAGCAATCGGCTTTCAATGTAAATTGCGAGCGCTTTGTGGACCAACAGTTCAATTTCGATGGAACGCAGGTGCTTCATTCATCGGCTGTGATGAAGGGTAATCATAAGACCCTTACGGTAAGTCTCATTGGCAAGGTGCTACCACAAGATTCTTTGGTGCTTGCCCTGACAGATAAATTGCCGGATTACAATCTGGGTGGCACTCGGCTCAAAATAATACAGGGAGATACTCCCGATAATATGTTTGATGCCACACAAGCCACTTCCACTATGCTGCGCGATATGTATCAAGTGACACAAAACACTATTAACATACAGCGAGAAACCATTGACTCTCTCCGTGCAGTCTATGCAGATATCTGCCGCAATGACACGATGGGAGCCACTATCTCGCCTGAATTGAAGGTTTTGTTCCCGGAAGTGGCAGATATAGCAATTACACGCGCTATCGTCAGCAATGTCAATACCCGCTGCCTTGACACTCTCAACATTGCACTTGTACACTATTCAAAACCTATGAATAAGGGACAAGGTGAAAAATTTCTGAAATATCTTGAGGCAAGGCTTGCAACAAAGTCTATAAAGATTGTGCCCACTGAGTGATATAAAAGTATACTTTCCGAAAATATGCAATAAAAGCAAGACGTAAATAATAGTTCTGTTAAGCCTCGGAAGAATGCTTCCGGGGCTTTCATTATGTCACAAAACGGAATACATAGGAATAGCAATGTAATGGTTTGAAAATCGTTTGTTTAAGGACTGAATGAACTATTTTATTTCAGAATTGTTGCAGGCTTATTTCAGTCTGTTTCAATAATGATATATTAATTTAATTCGTTGTAATATGCTTATTCTTAGTGTGTTGCAAAATTGTTTAGCCATTGTTGCAGTTGTTGCAAAATTTTGTCGAAACATTTAAAAATTTGCTAACGTTATACAGACAAAGAC
>CAYSMP010000117.1:0-12562 GCA_964432215.1 uncultured Sangeribacter sp. | reverse complement strand
TCATTGGTCTCCGCTAACTTACGTCCTACGGCAATACGCCATTGGACAGGTACAATTAGTAATTATTTAATAGCTAAAGCATGTACAGTATTAATATTCTTATATTTTGTTATAATCAAGAAGACTGCATCTCGCGAGCTATAGACAGCATTCTAATTCAAAGAAACCATGGACTTAACAAAATAATTATCCAAGATGATTGTTCTAAGGATTCAACATGGAATATAATTTTAAAATATCAGCAGAAATACTCTCAAATAATAGTACCTTATAGAAATAGTCATAATTTGGGGATATATGGAAATTATGAACAAATGATTAAAAATCGAGGGAAAGCCGACTTATATGGTATTATTGCAGGAGATGATTCTTTAGATATAAATTGGTTTTATCGAGTTCAGAGTTTTCTCAAGAAAAATAAAATTGAACTAAAGGGAGTAGCAGCTTCCATACTTAGTGACTTTAAGATTATAAAATCAACTGGTGTAAGTTATATTAATCGCAACAATAAATATGTAGACTTCAATAAGGATTTAGTCTCATTAAAGATCAGAGGTATTATCTCCGCTAGATCAATGTTGTCTACCTCTTTAACCTATGATAGATTTGAGCCCTTGATTATCGATGAAGGACTTGGATTAGCTGAAGGTATGGCTGACATAAGACCATTTATGCATTCCGACATATGCTATTATGTTCCGGGAATTGGGTCTTATTATTATGCAGGCATCGGAGTGTCTACAAAGCTAGGTGGAGAGAAATACTATAAAGAACGAATAAAATATTATGAGCGTGCTAAAGAGTTATTCCCATTAAACCTTAAAGCGGAAGCTTGGATGAATTTCTTGATAATGAGAAGAAAATATGAATTAAACCCAACACTAAAAAACTATTATAGGTTATTTTTACCATATATAAAAAGCTGTGATCGATATACGCTTCATTGCAAGTCTACTCATATAAAAATGTTTATAAGACTATTTTCAAAACTATTCAGGAATAAAGAGACTCAATTGCGTGAAATGTAATTCACGTATTGAGAAAGTATCAATATCTAACAGGTATAGTCCATGAACAAGAATAATCGAAAGCACCAAAAAAAAATTCAAAATATAATGATGCCGATCATTATTATTTTGATAATCTCTAATTTAGCTTTTCGAAGTTTTTTTAATGGATTTGAATTTGCTTTATGTAATACTTTTTTACTAGGCATAATAGTATATTTAATATATAAAGGTAAAAATGAGAAACTCATCATAAATCCTTATTATTTGTTTATTTTGACACCGTTTTCTCTTTTTGTATATGATAATACTATAAGTGACGAATTATTCTTGTCTTTATCTAATTCCACTTTATGGTTTGCAATTGCTAATATGACATGTTTCATCATCGCCTTAAATAGTACTAAAAAAACACTGAATTTTGAAGATAAATTCCTAAATAATAAAAAATCTTTGATACTGTACGGATGGATTTTCTTCATTCTATCATTATTTAGTTTAGTAATTCCACCACTTGCAAGCATACTATCATTATTGTTTTATCCCGCAATAGCATGTGTGCTAAAATCTAAAAGTAAAATCAACTTTATTTTAATTATAGCTATATGGTTCTTGATAAATATGAATTCACTAAATAAGACAGTTTTCATTGGTTTGGTCATCCTATTGTTTTTATGTTTGCAATCATATTACAATGTCAAAATTCTCTCTAAAAGTATGATTCTTGGACTTCTCCTGGCTGGATTAGGGATGTACATCATGTTTGATTTGAAATCCTTTTTAGCTGATGGCGGATCGTTTGTTGAATTCTTTTCAGACAATAGAGGGACAGATGAAATTGGAGTAGACGCATTGAATTATTATGGTGATCGCGTAGACTGGAATTTATCTGCAGGATTATTGCTTCCATATATATATCTTACTACCCCATGGACAAATGTACAATACGTAATAAATACTCAAAGTGTACATACTTATGGACTGTGGTTCATAAAGCCCATACTTGGTTGGATGCAATTAGACGATTTGTTTGAAGCTAATTATCAGTTGGATGCGATGACAACATTTAATACTTTTACTTATCTTTCTGTCCTCTATAAAGACTTTGGATATTATGGCTCCATTTTTATTTCGTTCTTTCTTGGATATTTTGTGAAACGTGTTTACAATGACTATTGTGTCTCATCCTCTCCAATAGTATTAGGATGTTATACATGTTGTGCTCTCGCCACATTAGAAATGTTTTTTAGTAATCATTTCTTTAGTCAATCCTATCCGTTTACTATAATTGTTGTATGCATGATGCTACGATTAATTATCAATGCCATTCAAAGACAAAAAAACACACTAACCAAACGTATAGTAGTCTAGATTTTGATAATAAGTCCATTATGTGAAATGTTGAAGTAAATATGATAAATCACAACTCAAAAGCAGGAATAGCGAAGAATACAGTTGCTTTAGCATTTCGAATGATTCTTAGATTGATAATTTCATTGTATACTACTCGTATAATAATGAATGCTCTTGGAATTATCGATTTTGGCATCTACAATGTTGTGGCAGGAATATCTACAATGTTTACTTTTGTCAATGCATCAATGAGTTCAGCTATTTCTCGATTCTTATCATTCGATCTAGGACGAAGCAATGAGATAAGTACAGTTTCCCAAACCTTCCGAATTGCTTTTACTACTCAATTATTTATTGCTATAGTGATATTTATCATAGCAGAAATAATCGGAATTCCATTAATAAATATCTATCTTAATATTCCTTCAATAAAATTATTTTCTGCAAATATACTTTACCAATGCACACTAGTCAGCATGCTAATCAGTATAATTCAGGTTCCATTCAATGCAACTCTTATAGCATTCGAACGAATGACAGCTTATGCATATATAGAAATAGTATACGTTTTTCTTATGTTAGGGATTGCCTTTGTATTGCAATTGATTCGCGCAGATTTACTAATATTTTATGGAATTATGTTAGTGGGCGTGAATGTCGTTATACTCTTCTGTTACACTAGATATTGTTCACAGTTTGGAATATGTAGGACAACCCTGCTGATGGATAAAAGTAGAGCAAAACCAATTCTAAAATTTTCAGGTGCAGACTTTTATTCAAGCTCTTGTATGTCAATTCAATCTCAAGGAGTAAGCATCATTTTAAATCGTTTTTTTGGACTTGTTGCAAATGCGGCAGTAGGGGTTGCAGTACAAATATATAGTGCATTATTAATGTTTGCTAGTAGTATTACTACGGCAATAAGGCCACGGATTATAAAATATTACGCAAGTAATGAATTGGACAACTTCAATCATCTAATATATGATGGAAGTAGACTAATATCTTTTTTCAATATCATCATATGTATTCCACTTTTGTTTTGTCTAAGAATTATTTTTTCTATGTGGTTAGAGAAAGTACCAGAATATTCAGTGGAGTTTGCTCAGATTCTATTAATAAACCATAGTCTCTTTAGTTATAAAACAATATTAGTAACAGCCATTCAAGCCACTGGAAAAATTGAACGATTCAGTTTTTATAGTGGGACCTTATATCTAATATCTATTGCCGTACAGTTGATAATGGCAAAACTAGGATTCTCAATCGTATTAATATATGGTTTTTTAATTATTATTACCACAATATATATTCTATTACTGGTTATTTCTATACATAAATTTACAAATTTAATTATAAAAGATATGTTAAAGTATATAGTGTTGCCACCTGTATTAATAGTTGCAGGAATAGGCTTTACTGGACTTGCAGTGAGACAAATGTTTCCCCATGGAATATCAACTGACTTAATATTTGCAGTGGGGGCTTTAATTACAACTGTATTATTATCCTCTGTATTTATTTTGAATACAAAAACTCGTCAACTTTTAGTTGGGTATTTGAAAAAACTGAGTCATAAAATATTATATCGAATTTAACTAATCTATTACTCGTATGAAACAAGTAAGCGTAGTAATACCAACATATGGAGAACCAACGTATTTAAAAAGATCTATTGATAGTGTAGTGAAACAAACTTATACTAATATAGAGATAATCATAGTTGATGATAATGATCCGGAAACACATCACAGAAAAGAAACAGAATCAATTCTATCTACATATAACGATAATCGAATAAAATATCTAAAACATCCTTATAATAAAAATGGTGCAGCGGCACGTAATACCGCTTTAAAAATTGCAACCGGTGAGTATATTTCTTTCCTAGACAGTGATGACGAATATCTTCCAACTAGAATCGAAAAATGTTTGTATTATATGTCAAATAATGATCATCATGTTGCAGGAGTCTATACAGGATGTGAATTCCGAAAAGGAGGAAGTAAATACAACTGTTACCTCGATGTCAAGGAAGGAAACTTCTTAGTTGATACTCTGGCATGTAGATTTATGTTCTGTACAGGTTCAAACATATTTATTAGAAAAGAAGTTATAGATGAAATTCAAGGATTTGACGAATCGTTTATTCGTCATCAAGATTATGAATTTCTTGTAAGAGTATTTGAAAAATACTCTTTAAAAGCTATTAAAGAAATTTTGGTAATAAAAAATAATGAAAATATAAATCTTCCAAATGTGGAGAGGATGGCTAATGTTAAAAAACAATATCTGGAAAAATTTTCATATATAATAGAACGTCTTTCAGAAGAAAATAAAAACTATATCTACCATTCTAATTATATTTCCCTTGCAGAACAATGTCAAAGGCAGGGAAAACTAAAAAAGGCTAATGAGTTTTATTCAAAGGCAAAAGAATATTCACCTATTACAAAATTAGAATGGAAACGTCGCTTGTTACTTCCATTCTTAAAATTTATGGGACGGTGATTTGAAGTGAAACAGTCCAAAAAGGTTAGAAATGGCATTAGAACTTCAATATAGATTATATGCTTTACTACACTTATCAGTAAAAAAAATTCTTAGAAGATATTCTTTATCTGAAAGTCAGAGCATTTACAAATATAAATCTTATGATTTAGGTATAGAGAAGGAATCTACAAGTCAATTTTGGGAAGAGTTCATTAGCAACTCTAAGATAGAAAATCAGTCAAACTTTTCAGGTTTTTATTATGCGGGATTTGTTTTGGAAAAAAGCGAATGGATTTTGCCAAGCTGGATTTGGACTAATGCTATTATTGTAAAAGTAATGCTTGAGTTAGATAAAAGGGAGGACGCAGAAACATTAGGGAAATTACTTGCATCCAAACAAAAAGAATGTGGTGGTTGGATAGTAAGGTATGACTATGACGATAGAGGTCCAATTCCTATGTTAGCACCCAACGATTCTGCTTATATTGCCAATAATGCATTCTTAAGTTTATATTCTTATACAGGAGAGAAAAAATATTTAGACATAGCAGAACAATGTGCACACTGGATAATGGCCTCAAGAAGGGATGACGGCATTGTATCGACAGGTTACAATATGCGAGATAAGAAATGGTCTGAAAATGCAATAATTGTTGACATTGGATTTACGGCAGGACTATTTGCTAATCTTTATAAGATCACTCAGAAAGAAATATATAAACTTTTTTTACAAAAATTCAGCTATAGATATATCGAACTTTTCTTTAATTCCAAATTTAAAGGATTTTCAACAAGTATAGATAAAAATGACCAACAACAAGGTGGATTTTTCGGAAGAGGACAGGCATGGGCTTTAGAGGGTCTAATACCTGCGTATAAAGTTCTACGAGATCCTAAACTTGAACAAGTTATAGAAAAGACTGTAAGCAGATTGATTGACCTTCAAAATCCAGACGGAAGCTGGGCTTATAATTTAAGTCGAAAGCTAATGGGGAAAGATTGTAAGGGGGTACCTGTTATTGCTAAGTCACTTGCAGATTGGTACGAAATCAAACCTACGACGTCTTTATTAAAGGCAATTGAAAAAGCATTTGATTGGTGTTGTAAGCATACAAAAAAAACAGGTAAAGGGAAGGGGGGAATCTTTTCCTTCTGTACTGAAGGTGGAATTGTCAAAGATTTGTATTCATCTTGTGCATTCGTATACGCATCAGCATATGCAATTGAAATTGATCGGTTTATTTTTTTTAACGATGAAAACAATAATCCTTACCGCCACATCGGGTGAGTCAAAAAAATTATACGATCGATTGATTTACCTAAATCCAGGTTTTAAACAAATCCCTCGTTTCACTCGAGAAACTATATGTACTCCTCTTGATTGTGAGATAGTATTCTCAACATGGTACATGCCAAAGTTTTCTAAAGAGGAAATAAACAAATTCTTTCCCAATTTAAAAGCAATCTTTTACGCTGCAGGCACTGTCAAGCAGTTTGCAGAACCTTTTTTAGAATCTGGAGTTAGAATTTTTTCGGCAGCAAAAGCTAATGGAATTCCTGTCGCGGAATACACCGCTGCTCAGATAGTGCTAGCAAATAAAGGTTATTTTCAGGCCCAACGAAAATATCGATGGCCACTATGGAGAAAAAAATTCGGGAAAATTCGAAGTATTTCAGAGAGCCATTCAGGTAATTATAATGCAACAATTGGCATTCTTGGATGTGGAGCCATAGGATCAACAGTGATAGAACTGCTAAAACCTTATAATCTAAAAATAAAGGTTTATGATCCTTATCTTACAGAAAAAAGAGCCAACGAACTGGGAATAGAAAGGACATCCCTGGAAGAAATCTTCTCAACTTGCAACGTTATAAGTAATCATATGCCTGACACCTCTGAAACAAAAGGAATCATCAACAAAACACTTCTTCAGTCTATGGTTCCTTATGCTACTTTTATCAATACTGGACGAGGAGCCCAAATAAAAGAGAACGATTTAGCTACAATACTGAGAATACGAAAAGATTTATGCGCTCTTCTCGATGTGACGTGTCATGAACCCCTTTTCCCATGGTCAAAACTATATTGGAGAAATAATATATTTATTACTCCCCATATAGCAGGAAGTCTATCCAATGAGATAGACAGAATGATTGACTTCTCATATCAGGCTTACTTAGACTATATCAATGATAAAACTCCTATTGGAGAAATTTCATTAGACGACTTAAAACATAATGCATGATAAAACATATTTTTAATAAACTGAAATCTCGATGGCAGACTTCCTTTTTTGGAAGTGTACGCAAAAATACTGACGCACTAAAATGGGGAATAATCGGAACAGGGTATATGGCTGATACATTTTCAAAAGCTATCATTGGAAATAAGAGTAATATTTTATATGCTATTGCCTCGCGAACAAAAGATAAGGCCTTGAAATTTGCTAAAGCACACAATGCTAAAATATATTATGGAAATTATGAGGATTTGGTCAAAGATGAGGCTGTAGATATAGTTTACATAGCCACACCAGTTCAATGCCATTATGAGAATATTAGAATGTGTCTTCTGGCGAACAAGCATGTTTTATGTGAGAAGCCCTTAACACTTGAGCCAGAAGAGGCTGAAGAGCTATTTAATATTGCAAGTGAACGGAATCTATTTCTTATGGAGGGAATGTGGACTCTGACATTACCTACAATAGAAAAAGCAAAGGATTGGATTGATTCGGGATTAATAGGAACAATACAATTCATAAGGGTAGATCTTAATAAACGAATAAGTTTTTCTCATATTCAGAAACACCATGGTGTGCTAAATGATTACGGGGTATATGGAATTGCTTTCATGCAAGTTTTCTTAGTAGAAGAAACACCCATTCAATGTGCAATAAAAAGAAAAAAAAGAAACTCATTCGCTTCAGACTGGTGTATTATATATAAAACAGATAAGTACGAAGGATGCTTGAATATCATGTCAAGCTTGAATGCTCCAAGTAAAGCTGTTGTGATTGGAGAAAAAGGTTCTATTGAGTGGACATCACCGTTCAACAGGACTAATAAAATTATTCGATATGACAATGAGGGTAATATTGTAGACGAATACAAAACAAAATATTCTTATGAAGGATTTGAATATCAACTTAATGAAGTTTATAGCTGCATAAAGACTGGAAAAACAGAAAGTCTAAAAGTCTCTAAATCTATCACCATAAACTGTATCCGTACAATCAAATCTCTAAATGATGAAGCCAAATGATATTCGTATACAAAAGCTCATTGAAAAGTTGAGCACTCACCTCCTTAATCAGTTAATTTCTGATGAGAATGGAGTATTAAGATTTATTGACCCTAATGACAAAGAAGAAATCTCAGCTCATTATTCTGTTTCTCATTTAGCAGCAAGCCTAATAATATTAGGGAACAGAATGGAAGAGAATAATTATTATTCCATTGGAAGAAAGTTATTAATTGGTCTTCTCGATCGATGGGAGTATGAACATCGACTATATGCTTATCACTTTGACTTTAACAATTTTGCATTAACCCTTTGCTTTGACAATCTTATTGAAAATGATGATCTTAAGGAACGAATAAAGAATATTATTCTCAAATCGCCGGATAGCCCACACGATACAATAAACTGGTTACCGATGAGACTTATTGTTAATAAACGTAGATTTGAATGGACCTCTGAGGCAAAATATGAGGAGAATATGAAAAATTGTATTAAGTCGATAAATCAGGCAACTAATCACGATGGGGGGATTGAGGACAGGTTACCTAAAGGTATTAGTTTCAACCTGCAATATGATATTTCTACTTTAGCTACCATTTGCTTTGCCTATGAACTAATGCCTAATTATGATATTAATGCAGGATTTAATTTTCTTCTAAATAATATTGCGCCAGATGGAGATATAAACTATCAGGGACGTGGGTGCAATCAAATATTTGCCTGGGGTCCTTGGGTATATCTATTATCATCATTTGGGTTGAATAATAAACTTAAAACTGCGTTAGATTATCTGGAAGGACGGTTAATCAAAATGCTGAATAATAACAGCATGATGCTTAATGATTGGCCTGGTTCTGAAAAATACTTATGGTGGGATTATCATTATGCCTCTGTATATTCCGCTCATCTACTTTTATGGCTTATATTAGCCCAAAAGGACACAAACAGATTATCAGATAATTTTTATCTTCATCATTTAAATTATCAAAAAACCGGACTAAAAAATATTAGCACTGATGACTTTTTTGTATCTATTTTTGAAGGTCGTAGTGAGTATCTTGCTGAACAAGGCCCTTCTGTCTGTTTAGTATGGACAAAACAGAATAATATTATTTTTAAAGGGACCTTTGCACCATGGAGGGGATTATTCGGTAACAAAAATACATTTGAGGATATTGCTATGATGAATTACTTTGGTCTTTTTATTATCAGCCGTAGGTCAAATATATTCATAAAAAAATTATGTCGAAAATTTTTTAGTAATTGTAATAAAGAGATAGCATACAATAAAAAACCACTATTCTGCCCCATTAAGATAGAATACGATAAAGATTCTTTTTCAATAATATGGACTTTGAAAAAGGAAAAAGAAGCTTATATCAATATCCCTTCATATAGTGAACTTTCAAAATTTAAGCTTCAAGTTGATGGAAAAGATCAACAACTATATTCGATTGCCAAATTCAGAAATCAATATGACTGGATAAATCTGAATCAATCAAAATTGATAAAGGGCTCCATCTGGCGACTTATTATTGCTCTGTAATATTGAATGCAAACAATATCTTATCCATCTTATTCCATGAAAAACACATCTGATATAAACTTATATATTAACACTTAATTTTCGACTTCAAAAATGAATATTTTAGTGAATGTGTCTAATCTCCGTGCTGGTGGAGGCTTACAAGTAGCAGATTCCTTTTGTAAAGAACTATATAAATTCCACCACAACTTTATAGTTGTACTTCCCACTGTTATGAGAGAATGTCGTGAGTTTATTGGAAATTATCAAAATGTACTAACGATTGAATACAATGCTCCTCTAAAGGTAAAAACTATTTTGACGGGGAAAGATAAATTTCTTGATGATTTAATTAATCAAAAAAAAATCGATAAAGCTCTTACAATTTTTGGTCCAAGTAGGTGGAAACCTAAGTGTTTTCATCTTTGTGGCTTTGCAATGGCCCATATTGTTTTAAAGGATTCGCCTTATTGGAATGAAATTTCTTTAAAATCTAAATTACTATCTGCTTTTAGGAATAAAATCATGGCATATGATTTCAAAACCAAAAACAATAGCTTATGGTGTGAAAACGAATATATAACTCAATTACTTAAGAAAAAATATCCTAATAAAAAAATTCATACTGTATCTAATAATTGTAATCAAGTTTATTACGATAAATCAGTCTGGGACAACTCAATAACCTTACCAAGATTCAACGGTTTAACCCTTCTGACTATAACAGCTAACTATCCACATAAAAATATTCGAATAGCTATGGATGCTTTAGAAATTATCAAACAAAAGCATCCCAATTTAAATATTCGTTTTATCTTCACTGTGAAGGAATCTGATTTTGGACCAATCCCAGAGCATTTAAGGAATTTTTTCGTTTTTCTTGGTCCTATTCCAATTAATCAGTGTCCTCATCTTTACGAACAGGCGGACATAATGTTCCAACCCTCATTACTTGAATGCTTTTCTGCCACGTATCCGGAAGCAATGTTAATGAGAAAACCAATACTAACTACAGATTTGGGATTTGCTCATTCTTTGTGTGGCGAGGCAGCCTGTTATTATTCTCCAGTCGATCCAAATTCATTAGCTGATGCAATAAATTATCTTGCTACAGATAGTGAATATAGAGAAAATCTAATAAGTGAAGGAATGAAACAGATTAAAAAATTTGATTCTTTCGAAGAGCGTGCAAAAAAAATTATCGATATTATCACAAAAGAATAACTCAATAATTCAAAATAATGTCAATCTTCAAAGATAAAACCCTCTTGATTACTGGAGGTACTGGTTCGTTTGGTAATGCGGTGCTTCGCCGCTTCCTCAATACGGATATTAAGGAAATCCGTATATTCAGTCGTGATGAAAAGAAACAGGACGATATGCGCCATGAGTATCAAGTACGTTATCCTGAAGTAGCTCACAAGATAAAGTTTTACATTGGCGATGTTCGTGACCTTCAGTCATGCCGTAACGTCATGCCTGAAGTAGACTATATATTTCATGCAGCTGCACTCAAGCAGGTCCCTTCCTGCGAGTTCTTCCCTATGGAGGCAGTGAAGACTAATGTCAACGGTACTGACAATGTGCTTACAGCTGCTATCGAGGCTAGTGTTGGTGCCGTGATCTGCCTATCTACTGACAAGGCTGCATATCCGATCAATGCAATGGGAATCACTAAAGCCATTGAGGAGAAGGTAGCAGTTGCTAAATCCCGTTATTCAGGCAAGACTAAAATCTGTTGTACCCGCTATGGCAATGTGATGTGCTCCCGTGGTTCAGTGATCCCACTTTGGATTGAGCAGATCCGTTCCGGTAATCCCATCACTCTTACCGAACCGAACATGACACGATTCATCATGAGTCTTGATGAGGCTGTGGATTTGGTGCTCTTTGCCTTTGAGCATGGCCAGAATGGTGACATCCTCGTTCAGAAGGCTCCGGCTTGTACCATCGGCACTCAGGCTGAGGCTGTGTGCGAGCTCTTCGGAGGAAAGAAGGAGGATATCAAGGTAATAGGTATCCGTCATGGAGAAAAGATGTACGAAACCCTCCTTACCAATGAGGAATGCGCAAAGGCTGAAGACCTCGGCAACTTTTACCGTGTACCTGCAGACAACCGTGGTCTCAACTACGACAAGTTCTTCAAGGAAGGAGACGAGACCCGCAACACCCTCACAGAATTCAACTCCAACAACACCCGCCAGCTCAACGTGGAGGAGACCAAGGAGAAGATTGCCTCCCTCGAATACATACAGAAGGAACTCTCCGGAGAAGGCAACTTTGTCCAATAACAGACATAAGCACATAAGAACAGAAGGTACATAAGAATATTTATTAAGGCATAAGTACATAAGAACATATTCTTCTTTTGTGCCTTTTGTGCTTCTGTCTAAAATTTATGTCCCTTATGTGCTTCTGTCTAAAATAGAACTATGAAAGTATTAGTCACTGGGGCCAAAGGTTTCGTCGGTAAAAACCTCTGCGCCCAACTCAACAACGTAAAGGAAGGGAAAGCTAAGAACTATCCCGTCAAGATTGACGAGGTGTTTGAATACGACATTGACTCCACTCCCGAGGAACTCGACCGCTATTGCCGTGAAGCAGACTTCGTCTTCAATCTTGCCGGTGTCAATCGCCCTGAGAATCCTGAGGATTTCCAAAAAGGGAATTTCGGATTCGCTTCAACGCTACTCGACACTCTGAAAAAGCATGGCAATACTTGCCCGGTCATGCTCAGCAGCTCCATCCAGGCAACCCTCATAGGCCGGTATGCCGGACATCCCTACGGCGAGAGCAAGAAGGAAGGGGAGGAACTGTTCTTCAGGTATGCAGATGAAACCGGTGCCAAGGTACTCGTATACCGCTTCCCTAATCTTTTCGGCAAATGGTGCCGCCCCAACTACAACTCAGCGGTTGCAACATTCTGCAACAACATTGCCAACG
>CAYSMP010000116.1:0-12667 GCA_964432215.1 uncultured Sangeribacter sp. | reverse complement strand
TTGAGCCTTATCTATTTGTTTACAACAATCGTTTTTATTAATTTTGTCATAAAAAGTAGTAATATTTGCCTATAAACACCAATTATTGCGAAAATAAAGCGATTTTCAGGGTGTTTCTGGTATAACTAAAGATTAAACTGATATGTTAGTAATTGGCATAGCCGGCGGAACGGGATCGGGAAAGTCCACCGTAGTCCGCAAGATAATAGAGTCACTGCCTAAAGATGAAGTAGCAGTTCTTCCGCAAGACTGCTACTACAATGACAACCATCATATCCCTCTTGAGACTCGCCTCAAGATGAACTATGACGAACCGAAAGCCATCGACTGGCAACTTCTGACAAAACAGCTTGATGAGCTGAAAGCAGGACATGCCATCGAGCGACCGACCTACGACTTTCTGACATGTGCAAGACTCCCGGAGACAGTAAGAATCGAACCACGCGAAGTAGTAGTGGTAGAAGGAATACTTGTGCTCTGTGATAAAGAGCTTCGAGACAGGATGGATATAAAGGTCTTTGTAGACGCTGATGCTGATGAACGTCTCATCAGGGTAATCCATAGAGATTGCATAGAGCGAGGAAGAACACCCAAAATGGTAATCGACAGATATCAAGAAACGCTTAAGCCAATGCATGAATTGCATATCGAACCAACCAAGAGATATGCCGACCTAATTATCCCACAGGGTGGTAATAATCAGGTTGCAATTAAATTGCTGACAGACTATATTCGCACGCTTCTCCCATCATTCAAAAAGACAAAATGAAGATATTCCCACTATTCCCCCAAAAAAAGTCAGATAAACTAAAAGTAACTTCTGAATCAGAATCAGACATTCCACTGAAAGACGAGGAAGGCGTTGAAGGGTTTGCTACCGAAATCAAGAAAACCCTTGAGGTACCGGAATCCGACATCGCTGAAGAAATGATTGAGACTGGAATAATGCCTGACACCCAAGTTAAAGAATTGGAAGATGCCATTTTTCTTGAGACCCCAGAGGGTACACTTGAAGAAGAGGTAATAGAAGCAGAACCAGAGAAAGGGATCCTTAGGACTAAAGACCTCGTAAAGAAATACGGCAAACGCACAGTAGCCAACAAAGTGTCGATCTACGTAAAGCAAGGAGAAATCGTAGGACTTCTTGGCCCCAACGGAGCCGGCAAGACCACTACATTCTATATGACGACGGGATTGATCACTGCAAATTCCGGAAAGATCTTTCTTGACAATCAAGACATCACCGGATATCCCGTCTATAAAAGAGCCCAGCTTGGTATAGGATATTTGGCACAAGAGGCTTCTGTATTTCGAAAACTGACTGTGGAAAATAATATCCGAGCCGTACTTGAAATGACCAAGATGACCAAGGAACAACAGAAAGAGAAGCTTGAAGAGCTTATCGAGGAATTTAATCTCCATAAAGTAAGAAACAATCTCGGTGACCAACTTTCGGGTGGCGAACGAAGACGCACTGAGATAGCTCGATGCTTGGCTATCAACCCAAAGTTTATAATGCTCGACGAGCCTTTTGCCGGTGTGGATCCAATAGCAGTGGAAGACATACAAAGTGTGGTCTATAAACTCAAAGAGAAAAATATTGGCATTCTTATTACAGACCATAACGCACCCGAGACACTTAGCATCACCGACAGAGCATATCTTCTTTTCGAGGGGCGCATCCTCTTTAGAGGAACGAGCGAAGAATTGGCTGAGAACCCAATAGTCAGAGAGAAATATCTTGGACGTAACTTCATCTTCAGACGCAAGAAATTTGACTGACATGAAAAAATTCATTGATATAAGCCAATTCGTTCTGATTCTTTTGGGGCTGGCTCTTTGTGGGCTATTCGCAACCACTTTGCTCGGGCTTCTTCCATTACAAGGCAATGCCTTACAATGGACCATCTTTGCAGGTCAGAACATACTCGCATTCATCTTACCCTCCATTCTGATGTGGAAAATATGCTTTAAGATTTCTCCACTGGTAGCTTTGGAAACAGAGAAAATACCCGGCATAAAGATGATAGGCATAACATTGTTGATATATTTTGCAGGTATGCCTGCTCTCAACCAAATTGTATTTTGGAATCAGGAGATGCAGTTGCCGGAGTTTCTATCATCATTTGAAGAATGGAGCCGCAACATGGAAAAGCTGGCTGAAGAACAAACAAAAGGCCTTCTTAACACCACCGACCTCATACCGACACTTATGAACATTCTTATAATTGGAGTACTCACAGGCATCGGAGAGGAATTCTTCTTCCGTGGAGCTTTACAGCGAGGACTATTATGGTGTGGAATTAATCCGCACGTTGCCATATGGACTTCGGCCATAATATTCAGTGCTGTACATTTCCAATTCTACGGCTTCGTGCCACGCATGCTGCTTGGCGCTTTTTTCGGTTATCTTTATTGGTGGAGTGGGAATATCTGGGTGAACGCCTTCGCTCATGCTCTGAATAACAGTCTGGTGATCATATCCACATGGTGTATCAATAAAGGCCTTCTATCTGAAGAATTCGATATGGTTGGAGTAGCCGATGGCGGATTTCCTATAGCCGCGTTGATAAGCACACTCTCTGTAGGATTAATTATCTATATCCTATATGTACGCGGTATACTGAGAAACCACGACATCGTGCCATCTAACATACCTTATAAACCAATTGAAAATGCCACCGAAAGCAAATAAAGACCTTTCTTACCGCGAAGTTCTCGACAGAATTAAAAGAAAAGAGTATTCATCTGTCTATCTGCTGATGGGAGAAGAACCATACTATATAGATCTAATTGTTAACACCTTGGAATGCAGCGTTGTAAAAGAAGAAAATCAGGCATTCGATCAACAAATTTTCTATGGAGCGGATTCTGAGCTTGAGGAGGTTGTGGCCAGTGCCCGCCAATATCCGGTGATGGGCGACCGGCGACTTGTAATACTTAAGGAAGCTCAAACTTGTGCAGGCTCCAAGGCTCAGCTTGACAAAATGGCTGCTTACGTATCACACCCCAACTCTCAAGGCGTCTTTGTAGTCGCATATAAAGGAGATAACCTATCGGCTACTTCTGCTCTTATGAAGGCAGCTGACAAAGCCGGCGATAAAGTCTTGGTATTCAAAAGCCCCAAAATACGCGACTATCAACTTTCCTCTCCTATTAAGGAATACTGCAGGCAGAAAAAAATTACCATTGAGGAAGGTGCAGTACAGATTCTAATAGAATATATAGGCAATTCTCTTCAAAAACTTTTCGGAGAGATCGACAAACTTATAGTTGGTGCAGGAGCTGGCACTCAACGTATAACTGCCGGAATGGTTGAGGAAAACATTGGAATATCAAAAGAATTCAACAATTTTGAGCTGACAAAGGCCTTATCAGTCAAAGATTATCCAAAGACTCTAAGAATACTTGATTATTTCCGAAAGAACCCCAAAAACAATCCAAGCGTGATGACTACGTCTGTATTGCAGAAATTCTTCAGCCAGATAGTAGTGGCACACTTCACAACGGACAAGACAGACCGAGGGTTAATGGAGGCCTTACAATTAAAGACTCCATATGCGCTTAAAGAGATACGTAATGGGATGAGAATGTATAATCCACGCCAATCACTTGCAGCCATATCAGCACTCCGCGATTTTGATTGCAAGAGCAAAGGAATAGGTTCGTTGCAAAATGAATACGATCTACAAAGAGAACTCATCTTTAAAATTTTCACGGTCTACTGAACAACTTCAATACTTTAAAGGCGGCTCTCCTATGGAAAACCGCCTCTTTTATAAGTATATGAATCTAAATAGTATTCAGTGGTACGATCCGTTAATCTAAACCATATTACTTGAGTCTGAATTGAGCAAATCGGAGATAAAGCTTTTTATCGCCTGCTTGAGTGAAATTGACCGTGATGACACCTTCTCCCATCACGAAATCCAATTTAGTGACGACACCCTCACCAAGTTTAGGATGAATGATGTGTGTGCCAACCGGCACTTCTTCCGGAGAGTGAGTACCCGGAATCCTTTGTTTGCTCAAATTAGAAGAAGATTCAGAGGATAGACTTGCCGAAGGGGCAGAGTGTATTGACCCTCCGAGATAATTAGGTGATCTTGAAGATAAATCGTAGGAAGAAACGAAAGAACGTTTTCCTCCGCTACGGAAAGAATTGTATCTATCAATAGGATTAACAAATGAATATGACGACCCTGAATCGTCAGAAAAATCTGTAGATGTCTCTGAATGAATATATCTCTTTCCAATCTCAGAGAGGAATCGAGAAGGTCGCGTCTGCACCGTCTGACCATTACGGAATCGGGTCTTAGCATAAGAAAGCGAGCAAGTCAATTTAGCACGCGTCATAGCCACGTAAAGCAGACGCCTCTCTTCTTCGACTTCATCCGTGGAGTTCATAGACATAGCCGAAGGAAGGAGTTCCTCTTCTACGCCAACCACATATATATGATTGAATTCAAGACCTTTTGCTGCATGTATCGTCATAAGAGTCACTTTCTCATCAGAAGACTCATCATCAGAGTCCTGATCGGTAGCCAGCATCACATCTGATAGGAATTCCTGCATTCCTATCCGCTCATTGCCTTCTTCTTGACGAGTATCTACAAAGTCCTTAAGGCCAGCCAGAAGTTCCTTGAGGTTTTCCTGCTTGCTTATGGATTCAGGAGTATTATCGTGGTTAAGCACTGTAAGAATGCCGCTACGGTTGTATACAAGTTGTCCAAGAGCATATGCATCTGAACCATTGGAATTGTCATCAATTAATTCCTGCACCATATCCCTGAATGCCGTCAGTTTTTTAAGAGTGCCCGCATTCACTGAGACCCCTTTTGCCACAGGGTCTTGAAGCACTTTCCAAAGGCTAATATTAGATGCAGTGGCTACCTCTGAAAGCTTCTTCATGGTAGTCTCACCGATTCCTCTTGCAGGATAATTGATCACCCTACGGAGAGCCTCATCATCATCCGGATTGATTGAAAGTCTGAAATAGCAAACTGCATCCTTTATTTCCTTACGCTGATAAAACGAAAGACCTCCATAGATTCTATATGCAATATTCCTTTTTCTGAGTGATTCCTCAAGTGCTCGGCTCTGCGCGTTTGTACGATAAAGCACCGCATAATCTTCATAAGAATCATGATAACTAAGTCGCGATTTAGCTATCATATTAGCCACCAAATATGCCTCCTCAATATCAGAATAAGTAGAAAGGATCTTTACCCTTTCCCCCTCATTGTTCTCACTATAGACATTCTTCTTCATCTGGCGAGTATTCTTATCGATAAGACTGCCGGCTGCATTGATAATGTTTTGAGTAGACCTATAGTTTCTTTCAAGTTTGAATATTTTCAGTTCTGGATAACGCTTCTCCATATTAAGGATATTGGAGATATTAGCACCACGAAATGAATATATGCTCTGAGCATCGTCACCAACCACACAAAGATGCTTGTGGAGTGCTGAGAGTTGTGAAATAATAAGATGCTGAGAAAAATTAGTATCCTGATACTCATCAACTAGGATATATCTGAAAAACTCTTGATAATGACGTCTGATATCTGGGAAATCTCTAAGCAGAATGTTCATGTATACCAGAATATCGTCGAAATCCATAGCATCTGCTCGTTTACAGCGCTCGCAGTATGCTTTGAAAATCTGACCAGTCATCGGCCGCTTAGCCTTTTTGTCAGCATTATAGTTATCAGAATCCTGAATATACTGTTCAGCGTCTATCAAAGCATTTTTCGCATTAGAGATTACAGAATGTATCGTAGCTGGCTTATAAACCTTCTCGTCGAGCTGCATCTCCTTTATTATGCTTTTAAGGAGCGATCTGGAATCGGAAGTATCATAAATAGTAAAGGATGGCTTGAAACCAATTTCCTCAGCATGCTGACGCAGGATACGAAGGAAAACGGAGTGAAAAGTGCCCATCTTGAGTCTGGAAGCAACTCTCTCACCCACAACATCGGTGATACGCTCCTTCATCTCTCTGGCTGCTTTATTGGTAAAAGTCAGTGCAAGAATTCGCCAGGGCTCATACCCGGCCCTGAGCAAATCGACAATTTTATAAGTGAGCACACGTGTCTTTCCGGATCCGGCTCCAGCAATGACGAGTGCCGGACCATCCTTATAGACAACAGCATCGCGCTGTTGGTCGTTAAGAAGGTCAAGATAGTTGTAGTTTATATCAGACATTCAATATTCAATGTTCACATTATAGAATTACATTTCCCGTGTCCAAAAAGGAATATTAGGCAGGAACTTATATGTCTCCTTCTCATAGTCCATCTCGCAGCAGAAATGATGGATTCCATTACTTACTATCAGTATATGAGAACGTAGCACCATATTGTAGCGAGCAATTTGGTCAAAAACATTTTGAGTAATGGCTACGGTAGGAGCTTTATACTCCACTATAACGGCAGGAGTCCCATCACTACGAAAGACAACGGTGTCGCAACGACGGCTCATATTGTTGAATTTAAGCGAGACCTCATTACTCATAAGAGAAGCCGGATAACCAAGCGAGTCGGTCATCCAGGCTGTGAAATGCTGACGTACATATTCCTCCGGTGTAAGCGCAACATATTTTTTTCGTAGCGGGTCAAACACTTTCAGTGTTTTCCCTTCCATCTTCATACGAAGAACTGTCGGAGGAAGATTCAGAGGAGGCTGCCGGCTCACTTGAAATTTGGATCGAACAGAGAGTTAAGAAGATGAGCCAGACGTAAGCCTCCTTTCAGCAGCTGCTGCTCAATTACCGGTGTCCACTCGGCAATGTAATCATAGCTGATATTTGTTCCCTCTGGTGTCTTATCGTAGATTTCAGTTGCGTAGGCAAAAGTTTCCTTGCCCCAGTCATCCGGATTCATTGAAGCAACAATCGCAGCTTCCTCCGACATTGACGCACGGTCGATCTGATTTTGCCATTCAGTATATGTCCAGTTATGTGCAGACTCCACAAGACTGCTATCCCAGATGCCATGGAGATTACGGTCGCTATTGAAGTATTTTACCTTAACATTATTTCCGCCTCGGTCTGAAAGATGACCCATGTGCATAGGCTGATGCACATCGCCTACAAAATGTACGAGAAGCTTTAAAGCCAGCTGCTTATCCTCAAGAGAAGAATTAGGATCATCAAGAATAGCATATTGTCCCTTGATAGCAGTTGTCACATCCCCATTATCGTTACGAGGGAATGTATCATAGTCATGTCCTGCGTCAATATTACGGTAGTGCCATGTTTTCTGATATTCATATTGAGGCGTATGGCAAGCATTATCAGCCCAATTAGCCCAATAGACTATTGATTTACCACCGAGAATTGAATCGCAAGCAGCCTTGGCAGCAGGAGTAAGGTGCTTTTCAGCGATGAAAGCAGTCACGTCATGCCCTTTTTGGCCCCAACCAAAAGCAGAGACGGACATGGAGAGCATTACGCCGAATGATAATATTGTTTTGCTGTTCATATATTAGTTGACTTTTTGTCTTTACAAAATTAAGAAAAAAACACCATAAATGCAACTTATACTGAATAAAAAATCATATAATCGCACCAATTAAAGCATATGATTGTTATAGTATCATAAGAAATCTTTAAAATTTATATTATGAAAAGCAAGAATTTGACTTATACAGGGATTGTCACCCTAATTCTGGGGATAGCACTGCTATTTATGCAAGCCACTGCCATAAATGTAGTAGTAATGGTAGTAGGAGGAGCTTTCCTTCTATCTTCAGTAATTGATCTGATAGTTGTCTTCCACAGCAAAGCTACACTTGAAGTGAATGGTGAGAAGCATACTACCGGCTCCATCTCCATCATTTCCACACTGACGGCGGTTGCCACAGGTGCACTTGGTCTTTGGATGTTGTTGCGACCAGCAAGTTTCAGCTCTTTGCTTGTATATGTCTTTGCAGCGATAATCCTACTTGCTGGCCTCTATCATATTAGTATGCTCGGATTCGGGTTTAAAAACGCGCGTTTCCCCTTTGCATTTTATATTCTTCCCATTCTACTTGTGGCTACAGGAGTAGTAATCTTTGTATTGGGACCTGTAAAGATGATAAATGCCATAGTAATGGTCACAGGAATCGCTCTTATAGTTTATGCAGTATGCAACTTCCTTGAAGCTGCAGGAGAAACAAGCTATCAGAAAGCTATTGAGCAGTAATAGTAAAATATTAAGAAAAAATAGGTCTCGAATGGCTTTCATCCGAGACCTATTTTTTATCCTTATGGAATTGGTTTGATTGATATAGCGTAGCCGCCACCGGCAAGAGCTTTGAGCGAAAGTTTAGAATTTGATGTCACTTTCTTCTTTGTAATAGTATAGCGTGTCTGACCATCGACTGTATTGGCATCAGGAGCCTCAGCATAAATGGTAGCTTCATACTTTCTGCCGGGTTCAAGGAAGGAAAGTGATATATCACTTTTACGGTCAATCACTCCAGAAGTGCTTCCGATATACCATGCATCGGAGTTTTTGTCCTTACGGGCAATAGTCACATACTCCATTGGCTCTGCCTCAAGATAAACACTTCTTTCCCACTCCACAGGCACATCCTTGATAAACTGAAAAGCATCCATATGTTTTTCATAATGTTGTGGAAGATCAGCGGCCATCATAAGTGGACTATACATCGTCACGTAAAGAGCCAGCTGGCCCGGAATTGTAGATTCAATCACACTCTTATTGTAAGGTGTAAATGTACTCAAATCAAATTCAAAGATGCCAGGAGTATAATCCATTGGTCCACCCTGAAGACGAGTGAATGGAAGAATTGAGGTATGCCATTTATCATTACCTCCCATAGCGTGGTATTCCGTACCTCGTGCGCTTTCATTGCCAATGAGATTTGGATATGTACGGGCCAGCCCTGTAGGACGGGAAGCCTCATGTGCATTGACCATTATCTTATGTTTAGCAGCTTCCTTAACAACGTAAAGATAATGATTATTGAGCCACTGAGAATAATGGTACTCCCCTCTCGGAATAATATTACCGACATAGCCACTCTTTACTGCATTATAGCCATTCTCATTCATAAACTTATATGCTTTCTCCATATGACGCTCATAGTTGCGCACAGAAGAAGAAGTCTCATGATGCATCATTAGCTTTACACCCTTGGAATGAGCATACTCATTAAGAGTCTTAAGATCAAAATCAGGATATGGAGTGACGAAATCAAAGACAAAGTCTTTTGACTGACCAAACCAATCTTCCCATCCTTGATTCCATCCTTCTATGAGAACTTGATCGAAACCATGTTCTGCAGCAAAGTCTATATATCGCTTCACGTTTTCGTTATTAGCGCTGTGCCGCCCGTTGGGGTTGGTACTCGAGTAGTCAGTTTCTCCTAATTTTACAGAATACACATCATCAGTATAGTTCCAAGTGCCTGCTCCTGAAATCATCTCCCACCAAACCCCGATATATTTAACAGGTTTAATCCAAGACGTATCTTCATATGCCGTAGGATCATTAAGATTATAAATGAGTCTTGATGCCAATATGTCTCGAGCATCGTCAGTTATTATGGCTGTACGCCACGGAGATTTTGTCGGGGTTTGCATATACCCCTTACGTCCTTGATTGTCAGGTGTCAGCCATGACTTGAATGTCATGGTTGTGTCGTTCAGATTAAGGTGCATCGTTGGATAGTCGATAGTACCAGCTTCATGAAGATTTATGTAGATTCCATCGTCTGTCTTCAGCTGCAGGGAAGTTTGCACTCCAGTCGGAGAGAAAGGTGTAGTGGAAGCATTGTCCGGATTGACCTTACTCGGGAATAATCCTCGAATTTCGCTAAGTTTCGATTTTGTATAGTTATATTCCTGAGTATCATAATCGCCGGGAATCCAATACGCTGTATGATCTCCTGTCATAGCAAATTCCGTATCTTCTTCCGCAATGACGAAATAATTTAGATTCGCTTGTTCGGGGAATTCATACCGTAAGCCAATCCCTTCGTCGTAGACACGGAAACGTATATTCATCTTTCGATCAAATTGAGGTTGCACAAGATTGACCAGCATTTCATTGTAATGGTTACGAATCTCAGTTTCCTCTCCCCACACAGGTTGCCAGGTCTCATCAACAGTCTCAAAAATTTCAGTGTTTGAAATTACGAATCCATCCTTAAGCGACAAGGCATCTGCTCCAGCTTTTTTACCCTGCTGCTCGAAGCTGTTACGTCCCGTTTCACTAAACAAGCTGAATCCAAGTCGTGATGGAGCAATTATTTCTTTTCCTTTGAAGTCTACCCAATATACTGGGTTACCATTGCGAATCTCAAAATAGAGCTTTATATCACCATCCGGCGATAAGACCGTCTCTGGAACCGCAAAGATTGAAAGCGGAAAAGACAGAAAAGAAAATATTAATAGATTAGGTCTCATATTCTTAAGTTTTATATTAAATGAACTCGCTGATTTTCAATCCGGTGTATTTTCTCCTATGATAAAAAACCTCTCGAAAACTTAACGAAGTATTAATAAAAATTAGTTTATACAACTTCAATTTAATTCTATTTCACACCAATTTTTCCTTAACTCTTTCTCCCTTAGCTCTTAACTTGAGGCATTTCGGGCAACTATGACCGGCTGCTTTTGTGCGGATTTTCATGGTGTATTCATGGCCGCATCTTTCACATTTGAAAGATTGGAAGGAATCGGAATTATTTGACTCTCCAGACTTTATTACTTCATGATGTAGGTCAGAAGGACGAGAAAGATCCATATCTTTCCAATCCGGTATTGATTCCCACGCCTCACGTCCTCCCCAAGAAACCTCTATCCTATCTTTTATATCGTTCTTAATCCACCACATTGGTCCAAGCTTAGGTGTCTTAGCAACTCTGCTCATAAAAAGTTTAAGGATAAATGCAGGAGCTATGGGAGCAAGAGAGAAATACCACGGTAATTCTTTCTTCATCTGCTTGAAATATTCCTGAGGAGTATCGCCATTTCGGAAATGTAAGATATTTTCAAGATCGTCGGAATCACTGAACCAGAAACCATGGAAATTACCTGTTGCAAACCAATTGGAGTTGAATATCTTTTCGGGAGACGGGCATCCCATACCTTTGAGTAATTCGCATTCAAACTCATAGTTTGTCATGCGGTATGAAGCACCCCCTCCGATATTATAGCATTTGTTCCAAAAAGAATCCGGGACATCATCGCGACAAACCCTTTCAAGGAGTCGACCAGAGTCATCCGCTGTCACCCACTCAAGAACTCCACGAATTGGAACATGGAATGCAATTGGATCGGATGCATTCCTAAGAAGCCCACTATGTAGAATACCTGTTTGGCGGAGAGACACCCACCATTTAAGATCGGAATCCATAAGAAGACGTTCTGCTTCTGTCTTTGAATAGGCATAAGCATCAAAGAAAGCTGGCGTAAGCGGATCTCCACATTGTCCCCAATGATTAGGAATCTCACGGTTTCCATATTGAGATACTGACCCAATATAGACCACCTTTACATTATCTTTTCTGTGCAGGGCAGCCTCAATGATATTCTGCATAGCCCCGATATTAGTTTTGATTGTCTTATCCGGAAACCAGTCAGCCGAAGGCGAGACCATACCTCCTACGTGGAGTACTATGTCTGCATCCCCCACTCCCTTCATAACTGATTCCTTATCAAGCAAGTTACCCCAAATTACTTTGACCCCTTTCTGAATATAAGGAGCCAGTTTCTTTCTATTCTTTTTGCTATCACGTGCAAGCACCGTTACATCATATTGTCCAGCAATCGCAGTAAGCTCTTTCAGCCCCTTCGATCCCATAACGCCGGTGGCTCCAGTAAGAAATATCTTTTTCATTGTATTTACAATAAAGCGCTTTGAAATGAAGTAATTTAAACTTATTAATGAATTATAAAACTATAATGAAGAGTTAAACTCAAGATTCTTTTTATTAATCATCCGCCATCTTTGCAGCATATTTTCCTTCATTCATCAGTCACGATGCCCGCATTCCTTTTAGGTTTTCCAATACGTTCGGCATAATGAAATCAAGCTTACCTCCTGTGCTCACTCAATGGAATTGTCTTCTTCATGAAGAAAAATCCTCTCGATTTGAAAATCGGCGAGTTTCCTTAATAAACTAAGATGACGAGCCAAAACCTGACGTAATCTTAATAAAAAATAAGTTTAAACAACTTCAATGCAAAATTAATTAAAAATATCAATATACTCAACTTTCGAAAGCAAAAGTTAAGAGGTCACAATGCTGCATCACTTTCAGGTATTCCAATATGCTCGGCATAATACAAGCATACTTGCCTTCTGTGCTTAATCAAAGGATTAGAATCCCTCTTAATACTTAATAAAGGAATTTGTATCCGCCCAAGCGAAAGCAAGTCCGCTCAAAACTTGACAGAACCTTAATAAAAATGAGTTTAAACAATCTCATTCAGACGATTTTGAGAATATTGCGTTGGCAACTTTCCATTATAACAACTCAATAGAAAATCCATCAAAAAAATATTTGGTGGGAATATGATTTTTTATTAACTTTGCGAAGTGACCCTGCGATGTGAGGATTCTCGTCCAAAATAGAGGGCGGGAGCATGGGTGGGGCATGACATATGAAAGGCGTATACTCGCTTTATTACTTGGCTCTAAGAAACTAC
>CAYSMP010000115.1:0-12677 GCA_964432215.1 uncultured Sangeribacter sp. | reverse complement strand
AGGGAGAAACGCGTGGCGACTATTACAATGTGGATACAAGGGTTGTCGGAAAAGTCAAGTCGATTTCTGCAGAATTTACCAGAGGAACAGATGGTTCAGTGAATCTGGCAGAGAATGCTGCCCCGATGGCTCATATAGGATTCTTTACGGAAAATAAAACTGAATCAAAGGATCTGAGCACAGGCATAACCTTCCGCGAGGGCTACTATTATAAGTTCAGGTTCCACTTTGAGGAAGGCGGAAGCGATATGTATAATCAGCCGGGCTTTGAAGTTCCTTGTAATGGCCAGACGGTATTCTCCATCAAAGTCGTGCCAGAGTACCAGATCTGGACCGGCGACAGCTCCCTCAACTATAATAATGACGATAACTGGCGTCGAGTTGAGTTGGCGGAACTCTTGGCTACAGGGGAAGCACCTGATGCTAAGGCCGAAGATAAGCGATTCACTATCGATGGCTCCAATGATCGGAAATTCTCTTACGCTCCACTCAACTTCACGAAGGTGATTATCCCTGCAGGTGCTACCTATCCGCAGTTGGCTCCGAAAGCGCATAGCTACGACCATAATCTTTCAGAAATTGAATGTTATGTCTACAACGGGTTCCTTCCAGATGGAGCTAATTATAAGTGGGTTGCTTCTGCTCCGGATGCGATTCCTGTTGAAAACATGACGAATGCAGATAAGTATAATACTGGAGACCATAAGGAGGAGACTAAGACTCAGCCGACTGTGTATATCAATTATGATATGGTTGCAGAAACATATACAAAATATATGTCGACTAACAACAACGTCTACTGCCGTCCCTGGTATGCGAACGCTTGCGAGCAGATTCATTTCAACTCCAATGCGGAGATTCTGAATCAGCAGAACTTGGACTATGAGAAGGCATGGGTTGATATGGAGATGACTCCCCACCGTTGGTATAATGTCGCTTCTCCTCTCTATGGTGTGGTTGCCGGCGATATGTATCTGCCGGCTAAGAAGGAGGACAATGATATTCCTGGCCGTCAGGTGACTGAACTCTTCAAGCCTATTTATTACGATACCAAGCTCAATGACCGCTTCGCTCCCGCTGTCTACCAGCGCGGTTGGGATAAGGGCAGTGAAACAGTATATAATATTAATTTTGTTGGTGAAGGTTCCACTATTCCAGGATGTCCTCATGTAGAGTCTGTTGCTCTTGCAAGCACTTGGAGCCATGTCTACAATGATGTGGCAGAGCAATACACGGTTGGTGCCGGTTACTCAGTCAAGACAGACGTAACTCGCCTTGATAACTTCAAGGAGGATGCTGCTGAAGATATCAAGCAGAATTATGTCAAGTTCCGCTTCCCGAAAGCAGATACCGAATTCAAGTATTTTAAAGATGGTGATGTAAACGAACATATTGAGAATACGATATCTCGTGAAGACAAGATCGGTAAGCTCTATAACTTCGAGTCAGACGGAGTCGTGACGCTCAAGAAAGCAACCGTAAGGACATCCGAGGGTTCCGAAGATTACGAACCAACTCTCTTCCTTGTTGGTAATCCATTCATGGCTCACCTTGATATGGCGAAGTTCCTCGATAAGAATAAAGATGTCATTGCACAGAAATATTGGATTCTTAGCGATGGAGAAGGTCAAGTCGGTGTTGTGATGGCTCATGAGAAGGAAGATGTTATGCTTTTAACTGAGACTATAAAAACCGGAACGATAACCGCCAATGCTGTTTCTTCGAATTATGAACAATTGGCTCCGATGCAGGGCTTCTTCGTTCAGGCATTGCAGGGAAAAGTTAAAAAGAATGAATCATCCGGCCTGTATACCCTTGATATCAAGTTCACTCCTGATATGATAGCAGTTCAGGCTTATACCGATAATACAGGTGCTCCGATTCTTAAGGCTCCGGCTGTAAGGTCTGTGGATGAGGATATCATCCGCGTGTCGACTTCGGAGAGCACGGCGATCATCCGTCTCACTCCGGCTGCCGAGAAGGGTTATGCTGCATCAGAGGATGTGGAGATGATAGATGATTCCAACCAGCGTGGCATACGCCGCATCTACACCGTGGCCGGCACGATGGCTTCGGCTATCAACCAAACGCCGGATGCGGATGGGGTAGAGGTTGGCTTGATGGCACCGGCTGATTCTGTGACCGTTGTGACATTCAATGGTATTGCTCTCGAGGATTATATGCTCTATGATACGGCGACCGGCGAGAAGACGCAGCTCTACGATGGTTTCGAACTGGAGATGACGGGCAGCGTGAGCGGACGCTACTTCCTGACTAATGGTGTCGATACGGCTGAGATTGAGGATGGCTCGATACGGATAATGCCGGTAGGACACGAGGCTGTGGTGACTGCTCCGGCGGTATGCGGTGAACTTACAGTACGCATCTTCGATACTCTTGGAAGAGAGGTGGCGAAAGCGGAAGGCTTCATGCAGGAAGTCAGAGTTCCTCTCGACCCAGGCATCTACGCTGTAGAGGCTATCGGCTCAGAAGGAGGACGAAAGTCAGTCAAAATCCAAATACACTAACATATAAAAAGGCACCGCCCCCGCGGTGCCTTTTTATATTCACACTCTAATGGAAAGCCGGTTCCCAACTCGCCTCAAAAGTATGTTCCCTTGAATTTTACTCTAACAAAAGTTGTATTTATAATTTCTTTTCTGTATTTTTGCAGTGAGAAAACGTTGTTTAAACTTTTATGATTTTTGTGTAGATGATTCTCCATTTAAGGAATTTGGGCGCAGTTGGCCATATTTCCATTGATACGGATAAGCCGCTTGTGGTGATGTGTGGCCCTAACAGCACTGGAAAGACATATGTGTCATATATTCTCTATACGTTGTTTTCAAAAATGCTTCGTACAGCTGATTATATGATCCATTATATAGATATCTCTTTAAGAGAAGATGTAAAGTCTTCGATTTTGGCCGGACGTGACTTTGAAGTTACTGAATATTTGGTTGAGTCAGTTTTGAATGCTGTTGCTGCTTCTTTTAAGAAAAAACTTATTCCTTCAATATTTGCTATTTCAGATGATATGGCAAATACACTCTTTTCTGACTTTGATTTTGAAATAAAACTCAATGACGGGGAATTCCAACGGATAGTCGCTCAAGATCTTTCTTTAATATGGCTGTCGGCCGGAAAGAGATTGAAAGTGACAAAAGATACCGATTCCTTGAAAGTTAGCGTTGTCGTTACATCAATAAATGATGAAAGTCCTGAAGAAGCCAGACTGTTTGAAGACGTTCCATATATAGATAAATTAATATGTGTTTTTCTATTGCGATTGGTATTTGGTGAAAAGGGATATTCACGAATGCTGACAGTGGAAAGGAATTCAGTGTACACTTTCAGTAAGGAGTTGTCGCTAAATCGAAGTTTTGGAATGGGAGATTTGGTTGCCCTTAAGTCAAATTCAGAGCAAGTATCTCCCGAACGTTATCCTATGGCTGTGACTGATAGCCTTAAGATAGCTGTAGATCTTCAGCAAATCCAGAAGACCAAAGGTTATTACTATGACTATGCCTCACGCCTTGAAAAGAATCTTTTGAATGGGGATATTGAAATCAATGAGAATGGTGCCGTGGAGTTTGTGCCGGCATCAAGATCTGAGACAAGCAATCATCTCCCGATTCAAATGACATCTTCAATTGTGAAGACAATGTCTTCCCTGATTATTTATCTTAAGCATATTGCAGAAAAAGAGGATCTCCTGATTATTGATGAACCGGAGATGAATCTTCATCCGGATAATCAACGACTTCTGACGAGAGTATTTGCAGAGCTTATCAATAAGGGTTTGAACTTAGTGGTAAGTACTCACAGTGACTATATCATCAGGGAACTCAATAATCTCATTATGGCAAATGAGATTGTTAAGCGAAAAATTAAACTGGAAGATGGTGAGCATATACCTTATACTTCGGTCCAGATGTTGTCTCGAAGGAAAACTGAAGTCCTTTATTTCAATGTAGATAAGCATACCGGTATGGTTTCTGGTAAAGAACTGCCTGTATCGGAATTTGGTTTCGATGTCGAATCAATCGACAACACTATAATATCCCAAAACAAAGACACTCACAATTTAGCAGATATACTTAAATATGGCGAATCAAATGAGTGACTATGACTACATATCTTGGATTATGAATCAATCTTTCATTAGTGACAGCGACTATATGAAGGAAGATAAGGATGCTAAAGGCAAAAAGTCTCAGGTGGTCGCTATACAGAAAGGTCGTGGCATTAATGTATATTCGGTGTTCGAATTCGGAGATAAGGAGAATTGTAGACATCTCCCGTTTTTTAATCATACAAACAATCATCCGACACTTCCGAATGCCCCATCAGGATTGCTTGCTTTTTGCGATTACATTATTCTTACGGAATTTCAATCTAAGGCATATTTCTTACTTATTGAGATGAAACGAGGAGTAAGATCCCATGCATCTGTACAATTAAGTGCATCGCATACGTTCATTGATTATGTGCTTGCTACTGCCGAAAGAATAAAAGTGGCTAATCATATGGATGATTTTGAAAAAAACAATGTCGAGATCAGAAGAGTAGTGTTAAGTCAGGCAAAAAAGGAAACACTGAATTCTCATATGCCTAAACCGATATCTAAAAACGACATAATAGATTATCAGACATTCAATGAATTCAGAATAAGAGATGTAATCTAATGGTCTCGCAGTTAGTATGCTCTCAATATATATAGTTGGAGATGTCGTTTTTTTTATATAAATTTGCATTGAAGTTGTTTCGACTTATTTTTTTATTAAGATTTCGTCAGGTTTCCGAACAGATTTTTCTTCATGAAGAAGGAGCGATGCGGGCATCGTGACTGATGAATGAAGGGAAATATGCCGAATTGAAAATCGGCGAGTTTCCTTAAGAAACTACGATGACGAGCCAAAAGATGGCGGAAGATTAATAAAAAGAATCTTTATTTTCATAAATTTTAATTAATTTTGTATTCGTAAATAAGTCGAAACAACTTCATTATCAAGATAACCGGCTTAATGAATAAGACAAGTTTCAACGATATAATTCCCGATACATCTACAGGAATCGACATCAACATGGGAGTCTTCCGCACCCGAATCTTCAGGGTGTCGGAACTTATGGCGATGCTTGATTCCAAAAAACTTAGATTTGTCGGTGGTAAACCATTTAAAAGCTGGAGCAAGTCGCATAAATCAAGAGTTATAGAAAGTCTTCTATTAGAGCTGCCTCCCGACTCGGTCATCATAGATGGTGCTGATTCCCCGTGGTTTGTTGCAGATGGAGCCGAATTGCTCTCAACAATTCACGAATACATTCATGATCAATTCCAACTTGACTCTGTAAGTTTTAATTTGGATAAGTATTATGGGAGATCTTTTAACGACCTTCCACTGATACTCCGAAGCCGTCTTCTGAATCTCAATATATCTGCATCGATAATTTCATCGGAGGCATCAACTATATATCGGCTTAGTGTATATAGTTCAGCTTTACTGAAGATAGGTAAAGAGAAGGTATTATGGAATTGTGCGCAGGAAGTATATGCTGTTACATTCAAAAAATTGAAGGATTTGGCTAAAGAACTGAATGCCTACAATCCTCAGACATTATTGCAAATAATCATTGCCATTGGCTACGCTGATGTTTTTATAACGGGTTCCTTTAATAATAAAAAGAATAGTAGTATTGGAAAGATCCGTTTTGACATGTTTGAATGTATAGTACTCGAAACTTTTGATCAAATTTATCCATTGATAAAGTCAATGTTTGAAAAGGATAGGACTTTCATCAGCGATTTAGTGAGATTCTTCAATGATAATAATGGGGAATTTATAACTAAGACTGGTAAGAAATCAAGTATTTTCAGAATCACTACAACGCTTCTTGCACTCCGCTCCAATGGGTATGACATGTCAACGGCAATTAAGCAGTTCAAGGAGGCTTGGCATAACTGCAGGGGGATCGGAAAAGGATATCTAAATATTGACTACGCTATTAAATCAAGTGCCATCTACAATTACCTGAATAAATGATACTCAGTATACAACTTACCAATTTCAAATGTTTTGACCAAGTATCCCTTCGTACCCGCCCATTGACTATAATTGCCGGCGGCAATGCAGCAGGGAAATCAAGTGTGATCCAATCATTATTGTTGCTCGCTCAAAGTAAATACGACATAATAAGCACCGGAAGACTTCGTCTTGATGACAAATTAGTGAATCTTATTAGTGCTGACCAGCTTCGCTATGCGAAAAGCGACTCTCCTGAAATAAAGATTTCAATTGAAGAGGATGATGCTTCCATGAAAGAAGAAGATATTGTAGTGACAATTCCTGATGCGACCCTTGCGGATAAACAACCAAAAAGCATTGTGTCAGACAATATGGGGACTGCTCTATCCAATGCAGCTCTCTTTGCGGATGATTTCCTATATCTGCATGCCAATCGCCTTTCTCCTCAGATTGAGTATCTCAAAGGGAATGATGAGCGATTTGACAGTCGGCTTGGAGACCGTACAGGCCATCGAACAGTATTTCGACTCCAGGAGGCCCTTGACAATTCAGAGGAGATTGCCGTGGATAGTCTGGTGAGAAACGGAAAGAAAAATGTCGGTGCCAATGTGAATGAGTGGATATCTTATATTACAGGCTCGGAGGTGTCGGTGAGTGCAGATGGAAATCCTAACGACGGCAGAGCTTCCCTTACATTCAATACCCCGACTACAGGAAAAGTGTCAGCTCTTAATATGGCTTTCGGCAATACATATATTCTCCCGATAATAGTGGGAGTGCTTACAGCTAAACCAGGTTCGTTGATAATCGTGGAAAACCCGGAGGCTCATCTTCATCCAAAGGCACAATTGCGTATGGGGGAATTCCTTTCTATTGCTGCCCAAGGCGGAGTTCAAATTTTTATCGAAACCCATAGCGATCATCTTCTTAATGGCATAAGAGTTGCTGCAAAGAAGGGAACCATTGATTGCAGGAATGTAGCGATACATTTTATTGAAGAAGAAGAAGGTGAACATACAGCGACTGAGATAGAACTCTTGAATGATGGATCACTTGACAAATGGCCAGCAGGCTTTTTCGATGAATGGGAAATTGCTCTACGTGAGATAACAAAGCCACAGACATGACAATCTTTTTTAATGACCTTTCTACAGGAGATCCAAAGATGAGCTTGGCCGACAACTTTGATAAAGTATGGGCATTCTCTGAGCTTATCGGACACTTAAACAATACAATAGGAGTTTCAATTATTGCTTCTACGGAAAATTTCTATGCACTCCAGTTGTGTGATACTAAAGTGTCGGCATGCAGCTATAGTGAAAAATTCAAAGTTGATCATGGAAAGTTAATCGGTCAGCTTGTCAATTATTTCCATAAAGATACTGATATTGACAAGCAACATGTATTTTCTCATATCAATACAAGAAGGACGTCAATACTTCTTGGGAATGCTCATAAGCATGGCTTGCCTGCGATAAGTTTCACTTTTCACAATTATTTTTCAAGTGATTATATTAATGGTTTAATTAGTGATAACCAAGTCTCAATTGTAAATCTATATGATAAAAGTCAACCGTTCAAGCCATCAAACTTTGTTACCGTAAAGGATTGTAAACCTTACGATCCAACAAATTCGCCATTGTGGAATAAAACTGCTACCAAGGTTTATCACGATTCGATTAAGGATGAGCTTGAAACAATAGCAACACATCCGGAGATGAAAATCCCTTTTCTTGAAAGACACAGCACCTTCATAGCTGAATTGAATGGGTGGGAGTTGGATGAGGGATTGACCAAATTAAATAAGACTACCGATAAGTACAGGCGTATATTTAGATCTGCAAAGTTTTCTAAAGGTATTGCATACCTTAGCATTGATTTTGAAAAGCCGGATATTCACTTTGAGTTATGCAATAAGAAAGGAAAACATCTTGGTGAATACTGTTGGGATGGCACTCTTACGCAGGATAAGGATAAGACGGGGCATCATGATATACGCGTAAGATGACCAAAATCTGGAGTTGGAGATTTTTCTTCAGTTCTTAATTTTATATAAAATATGGTCAAAATGTGTTAATTTTATAATAGATTGACGCATGGAAAGCCGAAGATATTTAATAGATGTGAAAAAATGACTATCTTTGCATACCATTAGAAAAGACAATCATACAGTAAAGACCAATTAATCGTTTCATTGACAATTATTGTTGCATTAGTAAAGTTATGGATTAATAGTTAAATTAGGATTAGGACACACGGTATCTCGCGAAGGATTTCGAGGGATACCGGAAAAAAGGGATTCGTAGCGATACGAGTCCCTTTTTTCGTTTCCCCCCAACCTAACAACCTAATAACCCAACAACTCCACAACTCCACATCCCGACCCCCCCCCACACACACAACTTTTTCCCTATTTTACTTGACTTTAGCATAAAAATGTATTATCTTTGCATCCGTTTCTATATCCGCGGGTCGGACGACACAGATAACTCTGAATGATGAAACCACAAAATGAGGTAAAGATATCAAACTGGGCAGCACACACCACTACCGGCGTGAGCGTCACCCTTGCACTCCTTACGCTCGGCATTATCGCTATGATTTGGATTGCGGCTACCTCTGAGTCGCGCCGCATGATGGAAAAAATCGAAATTAGCGTGGTTATGGCCGATAGTGTCACCGACCAGCGCGCTAAAGCTATTTCCGAAGCTATTGAAAAGACCGATTTCGCACAAAATGTGAGACTCATCTCCCGACAGCAGGCTCTCGACAATTGGAAAGAGGCCACCGGAGAGGATCTTGAACACGTATTTGGTGTCAATCCGCTTTCTCCCGAAGTTGCATTTACGGTGCCAGCTAATTATTCTTCTGTCAAAGGGATCGCAAGCATAAAAAGAAGCGTGGCGGCAGTGGCCGGAGTAGCAGAAGTCGGCACCCCCGACAGCCATCTCATCGAGACCATGAATGCCAATATAAAGCGACTGACAATCGGTTTTACTGTGCTCGCAGCTATAATGCTCGTAATTTCGTTCGTACTCATAAGCAATACTGTCAGACTCTCCATTTATTCAAAAAGATTTACTATCCATACGATGCAGCTCGTCGGTGCTACCGATGGGTTTATACGTCGTCCATTTATCTTGGCCAATGCAACGGTAGGGGCTATTTCAGGTCTCGCGGCCGGTGCCCTGCTCAGCGGGTTGCTCGCAATAAGCGATAGAATCGGTCTGCAGGAATTGACGGGGCTGATAGGCTGGGTCTGGATGGGAGCCGTCGACGTTGCCCTTGTAGTAGGAGGTGCGCTTATTTGCGCCCTGGCAGCTCTCTTGGCTACTACCCGCCATCTGCGTCAAGATTATGAAGAATTGTTTAAGTAGTTTTGGGGTTGTGGAGTTGTGGAGTTGTTGGGTTGTGGAGTTGGAGTAAGATAGAGAAATATATTGATCATACATAATTAATAATTTATCATTATATAAAGTGAAGATAAAGATGCCGGCTCCCCAGCAGGGAGACATTAAGAAAGTTGATGAAAGCCAGAGACCATTCGGGCGTAAGAATTATATAGCCATGGCCGGGTGCCTGGCGCTGATCGTGATAGGGTTCATATTGATGGCCGGCCCGGGAAGCTCTGTGGAAGAGGGTTTCAATCCCGACATTTTCTCGACACGGCGCATTGTGATAGGTCCGGCGGTCACTTTCCTCGGATTCCTGCTAATGGCTTTCGCTATTCTCATCAAGCCCCAGAATAAATAAATATCAATTCTCAATTCAAAATTAATAATAATGGATTGGTTAGACGCCCTTATCCTCGGTATTGTCCAGGGACTTGCCGAATATCTCCCCATTTCTTCAAGCGGTCATCTCGTGATCTTCCGCGAAATCCTCGGCCTCAAGCTTGAAGGCGACGACGCATTGCAATTTGACGTGATTCTCCATGCGGCTACAGTATGCAGTACGATTGTGATTCTTTGGCCCCTATTCAGGGATCTGTGCAAGAGTTTCTTCACATTCAGCCGCGACGACAATTTCTGGTATGTCATCAAGATTCTCGTCAGCTGTATTCCAATCGCTATTGTAGGTTTCTGCTTCAAAGACTTGGTGGAGAACCTCTTTACCGGTAATCTCACCATCGTAGGGATTTGTCTGCTCGCCACTGCTTGTCTGCTGACTTTTGCTCACTTCAGCGACCGTCTGATGAGTGGAAAGATGATTGGTGCAAACCGTGGACGCGACATCACATTCGCTGATGCCTTGACGATAGGTGTGGCTCAGGCTGTTGCGGTGCTCCCTGGTCTAAGCCGTAGCGGCACTACGATCGCTACCGGTATCCTCATTGGCGACAAACGCGACAAGGTGGCCTCTTTCTCGTTTCTTATGGTGATAATTCCGATTCTTGGAGAAGCTCTCCTCAGCGTAAAGGATATTATGGCGGGAGAGGCAGAAGGTCAGACTCCGGTATCCACGACATGCCTTGTCATAGGTTTTATCTCAGCCTTCGTGGTCGGTTGCGCAGCTTGCAAATGGATGCTCAATCTTGTCAAGAAAGGTAAACTGGTATGGTTTGCTGTCTACTGTGTTGCAGTGGCTATCCTCTGTCTCGTCTGGTAATGTAGCGAATGAGCAAGATGGATTTTATATCAGGAGAAATAATTGGAATCGACAAACCGCTGAGATGGACATCGTTTGATGCCGTCAAGCGCGTCAGGGGGGCCATTCAGCGGCGTCTCAATGTGAAGAAATTTAAGGTCGGACATGCCGGGACGCTCGATCCCCTCGCTACAGGGGTGCTTATCATATGCACAGGACGTTCGACACGTGACATAGAGCGACTTCAGAATGGAACCAAGGAATATATAGCCACCATACAGCTTGGCGCCACAACCCCAAGCTTCGACCTTGAGACTGAAATCGATGCTACATATCCATATGAGCATATCACAGAGGAGATGGTGCGTGAGGTGCTTCCACGTTTCACCGGCCACATCATGCAGGTGCCACCTGTCTATAGCGCTGTCAAGGTTGACGGCAAACGGGCATATAAATATGCCAGGAAAGGGGCGGAAGTGGAGCTTAAGGCTAAGCCTCTCGTGATTGAAGAGCTGGAAATGCTTCCTTCCGTACTTCCGGAATTGAAACTACGGATAGTGTGCTCAAAGGGTACTTATATCCGGGCTCTCACGCGCGACATAGGGGTTGCCCTCGGCTCCGGCGCGCATCTGACAGCTCTTTGCCGCACGCGGGTGGGGGATATCAGGCTCGCCGACTGCCTGACAGTCGATCAAGCGGTTGAGAAAATTGCCAACTGTGAAGTAACTTATCCTGAAGACTTCCAATTAAAGACAATAGAATAAAGTTTTCAAATCGAAATAAATGAAACTCTCACAATTCAAATTCAAACTCCCCGATGCCCAGATCGCCATGCATCCATCGGAAAATAGAGATGAGTGCCGCCTGATGGTGGTGGATGTGCGCGATGGAAGCATCAAGCATTGTATATTCAAAGAAATTATCAATTTTTTCGAAGACCAGGACGTGATGGTCTTCAACGATACCCGCGTCTTTCCCGCACGCCTCTTCGGAAATAAAGAGAAGACCAACGCAAAGATTGAGGTCTTCCTCCTCCGTGAGCTTAACGAGGCCAATAAATACTGGGATGTGCTTGTGGAGCCGGCCAGAAAGATAAGAATAGGCAACAAACTTTATTTCGGTGAAGATGACTCGATGGTAGCCGAAGTGATTGATAACACTACTTCCAGAGGGCGCACACTCCGCTTCCTCTACGATGGACCGCATGATGAATTTAAAGAGGCACTGTATGCCCTTGGAGATACTCCGCTGCCCGATTATATTACACGTGATGCTGAACCCGACGACGTAGACCGCTACCAGAATATATTCGCTACAAAAGAGGGTGCTGTGATGGCTCCGGCTGCCGGTCTGCATTTCAGCCGAGAGCTCATGAAGAGACTTGAGATAAAGGGTGTGGAGCGAGGATTTATCACTCTTCACTGCGGTCGCGGTAATTTTCGCGACATCGACGTGGAAGACTTGACGAAGCACCGTATGGATTCCGAGGAGATGTTTGTGGAGGAAGAGGTTGTGGAAATGGTCAATGCTGCAAAAGACAGGGGCTCGCGTGTCTGTGCCGTTGGCACTTCGACTATGCGCGCCTTGGTGACTGCCGAATGCATGAACGGGCATCTGATGGCTTTCGAAGGCTGGACCAACAAGTTTGTATTTCCTCCCTACGACTTCACCGTATGCGACTCGATGGTATCCAACTTCCACCTTCCTTATAGCACGCTGCTGATGATGGTGGCAGCCTTCGGTGGCTACGATCTTGTGATGAAGGCCTATGACATCGCTGTCAAGGAAGGATATATGTTCGGAGCCTACGGCGACGCCATGCTCATCCTGCGTTAATCGTTGTGTTGTTGGGTTGTGAACATATCTTAAAAACTTAAAAACCTAACAACTCAACAACTTAACAACTGTATTGCAAAGTTAATTATACTTAAGATATTAATTTTTTCTCTCTTAATACTTGACAAACGCATAATAATGTATTATCTTTGCATCGTGTTTTTCATGGTATTAGATTTAAGGTTAGAGGATAGTTGTCGTGAGACAATTATTCCTTTTTTTTATGTA